>JABDBW010000010.1 GCA_013288485.1 Bacteroidota bacterium | reverse complement strand
TTAACAGAGCCTTTGAACAAAGCGCCGCTCAATTTAAACAGCAGTCGGCCCAGGGCACCCTTTCCCCTCAAATTACGAGCTACATCCAGGACAATACCTGGAACAATTTTGTAAGCAAAGCCATTGTGAGGAAAGAGGTTGACAAATTAGGCTTAATAGTTAGTCCGGATGAAACCCAGGCAATGATGAGCGGGACCAATCCGAGTCAGCAGGTTATACAGGCTTTCACCGACCCGCAAACAGGTAAGTTCGACCGGAATAATTTGCTTAACATTATTAATAATATAAAAACCCTTAAGGATGATAATCCGCAAAAAATAAAGTGGGACGAATTTGTAACCCAGGTAATTGAAGCAAAATTAGGCGAGAAGTACATCGCCATGGTAAGTACCGGGTTATATGTTAATTCGCTGGATGCTAAAGATAGTTACGAAGCAAAAAATAAACTGGCCGATTTTAAAGCTGCCCTTCTTGACTATGCTTCGGTTGCCGACAGTAAAGTTACTTTAACAGATGCTGATTATAAGAGTTATTATGATGAGCATAAGGCCGAATTTAAAAACCAGCAGGAAATAAGAGGCATTAGTTATGTAAGTTTTAACGCGGCCCCGTCAAAAGAAGACTCGGCGGCTATAAAGCAGCAATTGGAGAAGTTACTGCCCGATTTTAAAGCAAGCACTAATGATTCGCTGTTTGTACAAATAAATTCCGAAACAAAAGCGGCTATTATTTATCGGTATAAGAGCCAGCTCGACCCTAAAATAGATACCGTTATGTTTAAGGCGTCGCCCGGGTTTGTTTATGGGCCATACCTTTCAAACGGAAGTTATAAGCTGGCCAAATTGATCGATTCGCGCGTGGGCCCCGATTCTGTAAAAGCAAGACATATATTAATTGCACCCGCGCAGGGTATGGCTAAGGCGCTTGTTACCGCCGACTCTCTTAAAAAAATAATTGAATCAGGAAAAAAATCATTTGCCGACCTCGCTCCAATTTATTCGTATGATAAGGGTTCGGCAGCTAAGGGTGGCGAATTAGGCACATTTGGCAGGGGGGCAATGATGCCTGCTTTTGAAGATGCTGTTTTTAACGGCAAAAAAGGCGACCTGAAAATTGTGACCACCTCATATGGTGCTCATTTGATCGAGATCGAAGATCAAAAAGGGTCATCAAAAGTAGTAAAAGTAGCCGTGGTTGATAAGCCATTGGCGGCAAGCAGTAAAACGCAATCGGCAGCTTACAGCAAAGCGCAGGCGTTTTTAATAGCATTGACAAAAGACAATTTTGACGAAGAAGCAAAAAAGGCAGGTTTAAAACCTAAAACTGCCGACAATGTATCGGGTACGGCAGCAGCATTACCGGGCGTAGACGATGCGCGAGATATAGTACGATGGATATTTAAAGCGGATAAAGGCGATATCTCAGACCAGGTGTTTACTGCCGGCAATCAATACATTGTTGCACGTTTAACAGAAATTAAACCCAAAGGAATCTTATCGCTTGATCTGATTAAAAAGCAAATTGAACCCGCGGTAATGAACGAGGTAAAAGGTAAACTATTAACTGAGAAATTTGCCGCCGTTATACCGGGGTCTTCATCAATTGAACAGATCGCCCAAAAAACAGGCGCTAAAGTAGTACCGGTGCAAAACATTGTTTTTGCAAACCCCGTTATACCAGGGTCATCAGCCGAGTATAAAGTAGTGGGCACCGTTTTTGGTTCGAAAATTAATAAAATTTCTAAACCTGTAGCCGGGCAGCAAGGGGTATATGTGTTTACAGTTAACAGTTTCATTAACCCGGCGCCGCTTACAAACGCTGTCAGGGAGAAACAACAGATCGCCCAGGCTATGTTACAGCGTGCGGAAGGGCAGATATTTGAGGCATTGAAAGATAAGGACAATGTAAAAGATTACAGGGCGAAGCTGTTATAGCCAAATTTAAAGTAATTTTGTATCCGGGATAACGTTTTTATACTACGTCGTCCCGGATTTTTTATTTAAAAGCAATGGATATACAGGAAAATATAGTAAATAAAGTGGCACAAAGTGGTTTGGTCACTTTAGATCCGGCTGATTTTTATGCACCCGGCGAGCGTGTTGTTTATGATATTAAAGACAACCTATTCCAGGGTTTAATATTACGTGAAAAAGATTTCAGGGAGTTTGTAAAAGAGTATGACTGGTCGCAATACCGGGGTAAAAACGTAGCGGTTACCTGCACTGCAGATGCTATTGTACCCGCATGGGCCTACTTATTGCTGGCTAACCGCATGGCGCCGTATGCCCGTGAAGTGGTTTTTGGCGATGCAGAGGTATTAGAAACCGTTTTGTTTGTAAAAGAAATAGCACGGTTGGATACTGAACAATACCGCGACCAGCGTTTGGTTATAAAAGGCTGCGGAGATGTGCCCGTTCCGGTTTCCGCTTATGTTGAACTGGCAAAAAAACTTACTCCCGTTGTAAAAAGCCTTATGTTTGGCGAACCATGCTCAACAGTACCTATCTATAAAAGAAAAGATTAATGAATTGCTTTTTGTAATAAGTATTGAATGAGGAAATGTTTTTTTATAACCATACTTTTTGCAAGCTGTTTTTATAACACGTTTAGCCAGGAACTTAAAAACATTAATGAAACTGTTTTTAAGTCCGGAGAAGAGCTGAGTTATAAACTAAGATATGGCATCTTTACAGGCGCCGAGGCACATTTGCGCGTTGAGGATGGTGAAAAAATTGACGGGCATCCTACTTTTCATATTATTGCCGACGGTAAAACTGCCGGAACATTTGATGTTTTTTATAAGGTGCGCAACCGGTACGAAACATGGGTTAACTGCACAACATTGCTTCCGTATTTATACCAGGAAAACAGGCACGAGGGGGGGTGGAAGCATAGCGACAAAGTTAGCTTTGATCGTGAAAATGATAAAATAACAGCCAACAATGGAGTTTTCCCCTTTAAGGGGAAGGTGCTGGATTTTGTATCGGCCTATTATTTTGCCAGGAGCCTCGATATTTCAAAAATTAAGGTGGGCGATAAATTTGAATTGCAATATTTTCTTGATGACGGCATATATACATTGAGCATTACCTATGCTGGCAAGGAAGTGATAAATTGTGCATTAGGTAAGTTTAATTGCCTTAAATTTAACCCTACAATTATACCAGGCCGCATTTTTAAAAAAGATAGTAAACTGTATTTGTGGATCACCGACGACGCTAACCGTATACCGGTAAAAGCAAACGTAGGGCTTATTATAGGTAGTGTAACTATGGAACTGGCAGATGCGAGGGGGCTTAAATACCCGCTTAATCCCATAAGTAAATAAGTATATAATGATAGAAGTTGGCAGTGTTTTAGTACATGAAGATGTAGTAAAAGAAAATTTTGTATGTAATTTAAATAAGTGCAAAGGGGCCTGTTGTTTGGAGGGCGACTCGGGCGCGCCACTGAATGCTGATGAACTGGATATATTGAATAACATATACCCGAAAGTAAAACCATACATGACTGCCAAGGGCATAAAAACCATTGAAAAAAACGGCACTTACGTAAAAGATTTTGAAGGCGATTACACTACACCCTGCGTTGATGTAAATAAGGAATGTGCCTATGTAATATGGGAAGGCGGTATCACCAAATGCGCCATTGAAAAAGCTTATGACGAAGGCGCTATTAACTGGCAAAAGCCCGTTTCATGCCACCTGTACCCTATACGCATTACCAAATACCCTGAATTTGACGTATTGAACTATGACAGATGGAGTATTTGCAGCCCGGCATGCAGTTTCGGCGATGAGCTAAAAGTACGTGTGCATGAATTTTTAAAAGCACCACTAATAAGAAAATATGGCGAAGAGTGGTATAGTGAATTGGAAGACCAGGTTGCCGGAATGTAAACTCCGGTGTAATTTTTATATAATAACTCTCGTAAAAGGCATATTATAGCTAATTACATAGCTGTTTTTACAATAAAATTGGATATCATTGCAGTTTATAAATTACTTATTACATATTAAATGAAAGTAGCTTTAATAACAGGTATCACCGGGCAGGATGGCGCGTACCTCGCTGAATTTTTATTAAAAAAAGGGTACATGGTACATGGCGTTAAAAGAAGATCATCTCTATTTAATACTGAACGTATCGATCACCTTTACCATGACCCGCACGAACCTAACGTTAAGTTTAAACTGCATTATGGCGACCTGACAGATTCCACCAATTTAATAAGACTTATACAGGAAACACAACCCGACGAAATTTATAACCTGGCTGCACAAAGCCATGTAAAGGTAAGCTTCGATACACCCGAGTATACCGCTAATGCCGATGGCATTGGTACCTTACGCATACTCGAAGCAGTAAGGTTATTGGGTTTAACAGAAAAAACCCGCATATACCAGGCATCAACATCTGAGCTTTATGGATTGGTGCAGGCAGTACCACAAAGTGAAACAACACCGTTTTATCCACGCTCACCGTATGCGGTGGCAAAACTATACGGTTATTGGATAATAGTAAACTACCGCGAAGCATACAATATGTATGCCTGCAACGGCATATTATTTAATCATGAAAGCCCTATTAGGGGCGAAACTTTTGTAACCCGTAAAATTACCCGGGCCGCTTCAAAAATAGCTTTGGGGTTGCAGGGCTGCCTGTATGTAGGTAATCTGTCGGCCCGCCGCGATTGGGGCCATGCTAAAGATTATATTGAAGCCATGTGGCTAATGCTGCAGCAGGATACAGCCGAAGATTTTGTTATTGCTACAGGCGTAACTACTTCTGTAAGAGATTTCATAAAAATGGCATTCGCCGAATTAGGTATTGAAGTTGAGTTTAGCGGTAAAGATGAAAATGAGCGTGGAGTGATCATTAACGTTGACGAGCAAAAAGCCGCAGAACTGGGGTTAAGTTTAGAAAGTTTAAAACCGGGCCAAACTGTAGTTAAAGTAGATGAGAAATATTTTAGGCCTACAGAAGTCGACCTGCTTATAGGCGACCCAACAAAAGCGCAGGAAAAATTGGGCTGGAAACCTAGGTATGACTTGCAGGCATTGGTTACAGATATGATGCAATCAGACCTGCACCTGGTAAAAAAAGATGACTATTTGAAAAAAGGAGGCTTTAAAACCCTGAATTATTTCGAATAATATACCCCTGCAAAAATTACCTTATGAAAAAAATACTGGGCAGTTTATTATTGCTTTTACTATTTGCAAAATTTGCAGATGCACAGGCTCAATATCAGCCGTATTCCTATCAGTTTTATCAAAAGCTGAACACAACTATTTATTCAACAAATACACGCGAACACAGCTCGCTAAAATCAATGATCATTGATAGTGTATTGCAGCATAAGTATGATTCATTAATGAATTATGGTGTAGATACCTCACGCCACCATAGCTGGGCATACCGCAAATTATTTAATGAACATTTGATCGATACAAAAACCAAAGATTATACTTTTTTTGCTGATTATTTACAGGAACTGCCAATTGGCAGAGACCTTGCAGGTAACAAAAATGTCTGGTTAAATACACGCGGATACCAGTTGGGCGGCACTATAGCTAAAAATTTTTACTTCTACTCCAGCGGATATGAAAACCAGGCGGTATTCCCCGAATATTTAACAACTTATATTAACCAGGTTGGAATGGTTCCGGGCCAGGCTTACGACCGCAGTTATGGAAAAAATACGAAAGATTGGTCGGATGTAACAGGCATTATATCCTATACGCCTATAAAATATCTGAATATTACGGCAGGGCAGGGCAAAACATTTATTGGCGATGGTTACCGGTCTGTACTGTTGTCTGACTTTGCTTCACCATATCCGTTTTTAAAGTTAACGGCAAACGTGGGTAATGTACAATATATGGTGATGTGGTCGTACATGGTTGACCCTGCAGCTCCCGCAGTAAACTACACCAATGGGTATAACAAAAAATGGGGTGTTTTCCATTACCTGGATTGGAATGTAGATAAACGGTTATCAGTAGGCTTTTTTGACGCGGTGATATGGGCTAATATTGATTCGCTGGGCCGCTATCGCGGATTTGACTATAGTTATGGCAACCCGGTTATATTTCTGCGCCCGGTAGAGGCCTCTAACGGGTCGCCTGATAACGCGTTTGTAGGATTTAATGTCAAATATAAACTAACGGACGGAATCGCTGCGTACGGACAGTTTTTATTAGACGATTTCCTGGCCCGCGATTTTTTTAGTGGCACCGGGAGTGTGAAAAATAAATTTGCTTACCAGTTAGGTGTCAGGGGCGCGAATTTGTTTAACGTAAACTCATTAAATTATTTATTTGAATTTAACGGGGCGAGACCGTTTACTTATTCGGAAACGCAGGAGATAAAAAATTACAGCGAACAGGGTGAGCCACTTGCCCATCCGTTTGGGGCCAATTTTAGTGAGTTGGTGGGTCTGCTCAATTATTCTTATAAGCGCTTTGATCTTAGCGGCGAGTTTGATCACGGGCATTATGGCCTCGATATAAATGGCCTCAACTATGGCAAAGATATTTTCCAGGTATATATTGATCCGGCACACCGATATGGTAACTATGTTGGGCAGGGTTTAACTACCAATATGACTTATCTGGAAGGTAAAATAGCTTATATACTTAACCCTAAATATAACTTAAGAATAGAATGGGGGGCGATATACCGAAAGGAAGCAAACACCCAGTTCAATGATAAAACTTTTATGATAATGTGCGGCCTGCGCAGCTCGTTCCGCGCCATGTATACAGATATCGCCAGCTATAGGACGCATTGAGATTAGAGATACATTATGTGTTAAATAGGCCGGCAACCAAACAAGCCTAATCTCTAATTAACTAACCTCTAATCATTAGCTGGCAATCGTATGTGTGTTTCGTTTAATTACGAGGTTTCTTACCTGGGTAGCAATCCCTTTGGCGTCGTAACCGCATTCGGCCCAGAGTTCGGGTTGTTCGCCATGTTCAACAACACGGTCGGGGATGCCTAAACGTATTATTTGTGCGTTGTAGTTATTGTCGGCCATAAATTCAAGTATAGCGCTGCCCATGCCGCCTTCTATACAGCCATCTTCAACAGTTATTACTTTATTAAATTTCTTAAATACTTCATGCAATAAAGTTTCATCCAGTGGTTTCACAAATCGCAGATCGTAGTGTGCGGGGTAATAACCTTCACCATTTAACGCGGTAATAGCTTTTACGGCCTCATTGCCTATATGGCCTATGGTTAATATCGCGGCGTCTTCGCCATCATTGATTTTACGGCCCTTACCAACGGGTATAGCTTTAAATGGGCGCTGCCAATCCACCATAACCCCGTTCCCGCGCGGATAACGGATAACAAACGGCCCCATATTATCCTGCTGCGCGGTAAACATCAGGTTGCGCAGCTCCTCCTCATTCATTGGTGCAGATACCGTCATATTGGGTATACAGCGCATATAAGCCAGGTCATAAGCGCCGTGGTGTGTTGGCCCGTCGGCGCCGGCAATTCCTGCCCTGTCTAAACAAAACACCACATTAAGCTTTTGTATGGCTACATCGTGTATCACCTGGTCGTATGCCCTTTGCATAAAACTGGAGTAAATATTGCAAAAAGGTATTAACCCCTGGGTAGATAAACCTGCCGAAAATGTTACAGCATGCTGCTCGGCGATGCCTACATCAAAAGCACGGTTAGGCATAGCCTTCATCATCAGGTTAAGCGAGCAGCCCGATGGCATGGCCGGCGTAATGCCCATTATTTTAGGATTTTTCTCCGCCAGTTAAATAATGCTATGGCCAAATACATCCTGGTATTTTGGAGGCTGCGGTTTTTCCTGCTTTGTTTTTTTTATCTCGCCGGTTATTTTATCAAACAGGCCGGGGGCGTGCCACTTGGTCTGGTCTTTTTCGGCTAAGGCGTAACCTTTACCCTTGGTAGTAATACAATGTAATAATTTGGGCCCAGGTATGTCACGCAGGTCGCGCAATACCTTAACCAGGTGCTTTACATCATGCCCATCAATAGGGCCAAAGTACCTGAATTTAAGCGCCTCGAAAAAGTTGCTTCGCTTAAGCAAGGTGCCTTTAATGCTTTTTTCTATTTTCAACGCCATATTATAGGCATCGGGCCCTATGGATGATATTTTTGCCAGCACACCGGCAATATCATCCCTGAAACGGTTATACGGTTTGGAGGTAGTAATATTGGTTAGGTAGTCCTTTAACGCGCCAACGTTAGGGTCGATAGACATGTTATTGTCGTTAAGAATTACCAGTAAATTAGAATTTTCAATACCCGCGTGATTCAGCGCTTCAAAAGCTATGCCAGCGGTCATGGCGCCATCGCCTATTACGGCCACGTGCTGCCTGTCGGTTTCGCCTTTATACTGCGACGCCACTGCCATGCCAAGTGCTACCGATATAGAAGTTGAGGAATGCCCCACTCCAAAAGTATCATACTCGCTCTCTGAGCGCTTTGGAAACCCGCTGAGCCCTCCATATATACGGTTGGTATGAAATGCCTCACGACGCCCTGTAAGTATTTTATGGCCATAAGCCTGGTGGCCAACATCCCAAACTAATTGGTCGTATGGTGTATTTAGTATAAATTGTAAAGCCACGGTCAATTCAACCACCCCCAAACTCGCGGCAAAATGCCCCCCATTTACCGATACTACGTCAATTATATATTGGCGCAGTTCCTGGCAAACCTGCTCAAGCTGCTCTTCATCAAGCTTCTTTAAATCAGATGGATAGTTTATCTTTCCCAGTAAGTCACCGGCTTGTACCTGCATTGATATTATTAAGAGTATTTAACTTGCAAAGTAAGCAAGTTTAATCGGTAAATTAAGCACAATTAACACTATTTATTGTTTGTTATCGTATTTTTATCGCAACTATGGATGAAGAAAGCTTCGAAATAAAACTACCCCAGTTTGAAGGCCCGTTCGACCTGCTGCTTTTTTTTATTGAGCGCGATGAGTTGGATATACATGATATACCCATAGCCCGTATTACCGACGATTTTTTGAACTACATACACCAGATGGCCAGCCTGAACATTGAGCTGGCCAGCGAGTTTATTTTTGTTGCGGCAACGCTAATGCGCATTAAAGCCAAAATGCTGCTGCCCCGTTATGATGCTGAAAACGGTGAAAGTGAAATAGACCAGAAAGATGAACTGATAAGGAAACTCATAGAATATAAACGGTTTAAAGACCTGTGTGACGAGTTGCGCCCGTTTGAAGATGAACGGTTTATGCAGGAAAGGCGAGGCAATATTAAATACGACCTGGAACAAGCCGAACGGATTGCCACACCCGAAGAGGAATTAGCTGATGTTAGTTTATATAAACTAATGATGGTGTACGCACGGTTGATGAAAAACTACGCGAACAGTACCGAAGATATTACCCATACCGTTGAACAATACCCTTATACCATAGAAAAACAAAAGGAAGCCATTGAAGGCTTGCTGCGGATAAACAAAATGCTTGATTTTAAAGCCATTGCCGGCCACTCAGAGAACAAAGTGCATTTTGTATATAATTTCCTGGCCGTGCTTGAGATGCTGCAACAGGAACTGATAGATATACAAATAGGTTTAGGGTTTAATAATTTTTGGATTTCGGGGAGGGAGATTAGAGGTTAGGGTAAATGTTAACAACCCCAAATTACTCACATCCCCAAACTAATTAACTAATCTCCAATTAACTAATCTCTAATCTTATTAACTTAGCGCTGTTTTTAAAATAATATGAAAAGAGACAAATTAATATTTAAACTGCTGGATGAAGAGCAGCAGCGCCAGGAAGAAGGGTTGGAGTTGATCGCGTCGGAAAATTTTGTGAGCAGGCAGGTTATGGAAGCGGCCGGTTCGGTTGCTACCAATAAATATGCCGAGGGTTTACCCGGCAAGCGTTATTATGGTGGCTGCCAGATAGTCGACGAAATTGAGACCATTGCTATTGAACGCGCCAAGCAACTGTTTAATGCCGAATGGGCAAATGTACAGCCGCACTCGGGCGCGCAGGCAAATGCCGCGGTTATGCTGGCCTGCCTTAATCCCGGCGATAAAATATTAGGATTTGACCTTTCGCACGGCGGCCACTTAACACATGGTTCGGCAGTGAATTTTTCCGGCAAATTATATGAGCCGCATTTTTATGGGGTTAAAAAAGATACCGGCTATGTTGACTACGACCAGCTAAAAAAAGTGGCGCTTGCCGAAAAGCCAAAAATGATCATCTGCGGCGCCTCGGCTTACTCGCGCGATTGGGATTACGAATTTATACGCAAAGTAGCCGATAAAATTGGCGCCCTGGTATTGGCTGATATTTCGCACCCGGCAGGATTAATAGCGAGAGGTTTATTAACCGATCCGCTGCCGCATTGCCATATTGTTACTACCACTACCCACAAAACCTTGCGGGGTCCGCGGGGAGGGCTAATTATGATGGGGAAAGATTTTGAAAACCCGTGGGGATTAAAAACACCAAAAGGCGAGATAAGGATGATGTCGAACCTGCTGGATATGGCTGTTTTTCCGGGTACGCAGGGCGGTCCTCTAGAGCATATAATAGCGGCTAAGGCCATTGCCTTTGGCGAGGCCCTGTCTGACAGCTATATGAAATACATATTGCAGGTAAAAAAGAACGGCGCCGCCATTGCCAAAGCGTTTACAGACCGAGGCTATGAGATCGTATCAGGCGGTACAGATAATCACTTGGTGCTGATAGATCTGCGCAATAAAAATGTAACCGGAAAAGCTGCAGAGAACGCGCTGGTTCGGGCCGATATCACCATCAACAAAAACATGGTGCCTTATGATGATAAATCACCCTTTATAACTTCTGGCATACGCATTGGTACCGCGGCTGTAACTACACGGGGAATGAAGGAGAAACAAATGGAAGCCATTGTTGTTCTGATAGATGAGGTGATAAAAGACTCCGAAAATGAAACTTCTTTAAACAAAATCCGTAAAAAAGTGCATAAACTAACGGAACAGTTTCCGTTATACAGAGAATAACGTACCAACAATAAATGATCCAAACCCAGGGGGCTCTTTCTGATACCGAAATTAAACGCTTAAACGCGCTTAATTCATACAATGTATTGGATACATTGCCTGAAAAAGAGTTTGACGCTATTACCCGCCTTGCTTCCTATATATGCCAGGTTCCCATCGCGCTAATTTCATTAATTGATGAGGAAAGGCAATGGTTTAAATCAAAAGTAGGCCTCGATGCTACGGAAACTTCGCGTGCCGATGCTTTTTGTCATTACACCATACTTGATGATGAAATATTAGAAATTAACAACGCTGCCGAGGACGAAACTTTTAAACATAACCCCTTTGTCACCGGCGAAGCCGGTATACGGTTTTATGCCGGCGCTCCGCTTATTGACCCGAGCGGGCACCGGTTAGGTTCATTATGTGTGGTTGACACCGTTCCGCGTAAACTTACTCTTGAGCAGCGGGATGCTTTGCGTACACTGGCTGATGAAGTAATGTCCCATTTTGTATTGCGTAAACAAAAGTTGGCGCTGGAAGACTCATTAAAAGCCCACAAAGAATTTTTTAACTTATTTAACAGTTCGCCCGAGATACATTTAATAGCTGATAAGGATTCAAATATCGAGCTGATCAACAATTCTGTTAAAACAATTTTAGGTTATGATCCCCAGGAGGCCATTGGGCGTTCCCTTTGGGATTTTGTTGTTGGCCATAACCGGGAACAATTTGTACCACTTATTGAAAAAGCTGTAGCAAGCGGGCAATCCTATGAGCTGGAAACTCAAACAATTTCAGCTGATAATAAAGTAAAATGGATTGGATGGTGCGGTATATATAAAGGCGAAAAATGGTATGCCAGCGGGCGCGACATTACTTATCAAAAGAAAATTTTAGCCGACCTGGAACAGCTGTCATTGGTGGCCAGCAAAATTGTTAATGGTATAGTAATAAGCGATGCCAATGACAAAATAATATGGACAAATGATGCATTTGAAAAGATAACCGGCTATAGCTATGCTGATGTTGAAAACAAGCTGTTGCCCGATGTGATAATTGGCCCTGATGATGATACAGGAGGACGCGAACAATACAATGAGCATATTCAAAAAAAACTATCGTATTCGGTTCATGTATTCGCTACAAGAAAAGACGGCAGGCAAATATGGCTGTCTATCAACAATTCTGTTATTTATAATGAACAGGGTGAAATTGAAAAACACATAAGGGTTATAGCTGATATAACTAAACGTATTACGGCCCAAAAAGACCTGGAAATATTATCATATGCCGCGCAGAAATCGCCAAGTGGGATGCTAACACGTAATGTGGATGGCGCAGTTGTATGGATGAATGAGGCAATGGAACTTATTACGGGTTATACGCTCTATGAAATGAAGGGCAAAAAGTTTGACACGCTGCTCATGGGTGAAAATACCGATAGGGATGTAGTTGATACAGCGGCCAAAGCTATTGCTGAAAAACAATCATGCAATTTTGAAATATTAATTTATAAAAAGGACCGTACGCCGGTATGGGTAGCTATATCAAACAATCCGTTATTAAACGAAGCCGGTGAGATTGAACGGCAGGTGGCGAGTGTGGTTGATATTAGCGAGCGTAAAAAGGCCGAAAGTGAACTCCAACTGCTATCATTGGTGGCAAGCAATACAACCAGCGGCGTCGTAATAAACAATAGCGAGGGTGAAATTGAATGGGTAAACCCCGCGTTCGAAAAAATTACCGGCTACAATTTAATTGATGTAAATAACAGGCACCTTGGCGATATATTACAGGGAGAGCTTACAGATCAATCTATTATACAAAAGGGCCGCGAACTTTCAAAAAATAAACAGTCGTTTGAAGTCGACCTGCTGGGCTACCGCAAGGATGGTAAACCAATATGGCTCACCGTTATTAATTCGGTGATCCTTAATAAGGAAGGCACGGTTGATAAGTACATTGAAGTGGTTATTGATATAAGCGCTAAAAAGAAAGTAGAGCTCGAACTAATAGCCGCTAAAGAAGAAGCCTTGCAGTTAAGCAGGGCCAAGGATATGTTTATATCAGTAATGAGCCATGAAATACGCACGCCGCTTAACGCGGTTATCGGCATATCGCGTTTGCTGTTAGACGCCAATCTTCCCGAATCACAAAAAGAAAACCTGAATGTGCTTAAATTCTCTGCCGATAATTTAATGACACTGATTAACGATGTGCTTGATTTTACCAAAATAGAGACCGGGAATGTTGAACTGGAAAAAGGCAGTGTTGACCTCCGCGAAACCGTTCAAAGTATTATTGGGTCATTACAATATAAAACCAAGCCAAAAAATATCTACCTTAACGCAAAAATTGATGATGCTTTACCGGAAATAATTATAGGTGATAGTACCAGGTTATCACAAATACTGCTAAACCTGGGAAGCAACGCGGTTAAATTTACGGAACATGGCGGCATAACTATTGAACTTAAGGTAATTAAACAAACCCGGAAAAACGTGCGCATACGCTTTTCTGTAACCGATACAGGTATAGGTATAGCAAGTAACAAATTAAGTACGATATTTGAATCGTTTAAACAGGCCGAAGTTGATATTACGCGCAAGTATGGTGGAACAGGTTTAGGCCTTGCGATCAGTAAAAAATTGATAGAGCTACATGACTCCCGGATAAATGTCGACAGCGAACCGGGAAAAGGTTCAACTTTTTGGTTTACCATAACGTTTAACAAGGATAATAATAAGAAGGCAGATCCTAATAAAGTGGAAAGAGAAATAAACATGCACGTGCTTGTAGTGGACGATAACCAGATCAACAGGTTATTGATCAATAAAATATTAACCAAATGGGGCGCTACCCTTGATTTTGCCGAAAACGGATTACAAGCGGTAAACAAGATAGAAACCAACAAAAACTATGACGCGGTATTGATGGATATCCACATGCCCGAAATGGGTGGCCTGGAGGCTGCACAGATCATACGCGGCAAAAGCGAACCCTACTTTAAAAAATTGCCTATTATAGCATTAACAGCCTCTATGCTAAACGCGCAGGTAAGCCAGATAGGCGATGCCGGAATGAACGATTATATATTAAAACCATTTGAGCCAGGTATACTGTTTGAAAAACTAAGCAGGTATCAGAAGCAGTAGCTAAGATTAGTTATTAGAGATTGAAGATTAGTTGGTCATTTGTAAGTATAAAAGCCTAATCTTTAATAACTTATCTTAAATATTTTATTCCGCATACGCTATGGTGGCGATACTTAATTTTAATCCCGGAATTTTTAACAGTTGTATGCCGCAGGCCTCGAGCGTTGAGCCGGTTGTTACAATATCATCAACCAGCAATACGTGCTTATCCTTTAATTTTTCGGGGTCTTTAACAACAAATACTTCCTGCATGTTTTCAAATCTTGCAAAGCGCGATCTATGCGTTTGGGTTTCAGTAGCTTTTATACGTACCAGGTTATTGTCTTCAACAGTGGCCTGTAATTTTTGAGCAAGGCCATCGGCAAAACAGGCGCTTTGGTTATATCCCCGCTGTTTGAGCCTGTTTTTGTGCAGGGGTACAGGTATAATATAGTCAACTGATGCAAATTGTTCGTTGGCGCTCAACTGCTTGCCGGCAATGTTCCCCAACATATTGCCAATACCCGGCATGTTTTTATATTTAAAATGGTGAATCAGGTTTTGCACCTTGCCGCCTTTTGAAAAATAATATAACGAATAGGCTTCCTCTACTTTGATCTTGCCCCAAAACTGTTGGGCAACAATATTACCCGGTTGCAAGTGAAAATTAGTAAAGGGTAAATTATAAAGGCAATCGGTACAAATTACCTGTTCGTGGGCTACAAGGGTGGTGCCGCAGGCGGGGCAAAGCTCGGGGAATAACAACGATAAAAAATCGGCCAGGTAACCGCTTTGCAGTTTCATGGTATTAATGTAGTGTGTTTTTTATAAAAAAGGAAACTCCGGCCTTATTTTTCTGCTTCCAATTGTTTAATGTTAGCTATCAATGTATTTATTTCCAATGGTAACGATCCGTTATAAACACCTCTTATTCTGCCTTTCTGATCGATAAGCACCAGGTTTTCGGTATGCAAAAACTGATCGGCGCCTTTATTGTAACCGGTAGCATCATCAGCAAAATAAGCCTGCCGTGCCAATTTATATATAGCCGGCTGACTACCAGTTAGCAGCCACCATTTTTTGCCGTCAATATGATGAATAGCTGCATATTTAAATAAAGTTTCAACATTGTCACGCGTTGGTGTTACGCTATGCGAAAGCAGGAGCACGCGGTTATCGTTTGCAAACGCGTCCTGTACTTTGGCCAGGTTATCCATCATGGCGGGGCATATATTCCGGCAGGCCGTAAAGAAAAAATTGGCCACGTATATTTTTCCTGCGGTACTTTTGTTAGTGATAACATTCCCAAACTGGTTAACAAAACTAAAGTTTGCTATGGTATGTACCGTACTATACCCATCATCCTGCGGGGTAAGCCATACCGGGGTAAAATCGGGCGCATTATAAAATGGAAGGTTGTTGTTTTTTACCGGTTTATGGCAAGCCGTAAGCAACAGCATAAACGGTATCATTTTTTTTAATAGCCTCATCTTTAAATACATTTTTGCAAAATTTTCTGCCAATTAAACCATATTGCTGTCCATCCTTCACCACATAATTTGCCCTTACCGTACCGTCGGCCCACCACATTTGCTGCAGCCCATCCTCATGCCCCATTGTATAATGGAAACAGCGGTACAGTTTATTGTTGTTGAACCATTCTTTGGCTGTTCCGTTATGCTCATCGTCAGTAAACTCATATTCAAATTTGGGCTTGCCATCGGGCCACCAGCCATGATGTACACCTTGTTTTTTGCCGTTAACAAATAACCTCTCTTGCTCTTGCGACTTATCGGGGTACCAGCTTTTCATCAAACCCTCTTCCTTTCCCTCATAGTAAGGGGTTTCCCGTTCCCGGTTCCCGTTAGCAAAATTTGAAAACAGGTAGCCTGAAAACGCTTTTTTATTATAATATAAAAAGCCGTTCATGCGTGTTAAATGCGGGTCGCTGCTGCTTACCCATACAGCCGGTATTACTTTCGGCTGGGCCATAATATAAACTACAGCCAATAAAATCACAAACCAAGTAAAAGCCCGTAATTTATTGCGATACTGTGCCGGCTGTTCCATAAAATCCATTTCCATTAATATACGGGTCGGCTGTAGTAGTGTGGTAATGATAGATACCTGCCGGATAATCGGCTGTTACACCAAAATGGCCGTGATAAACATCCAGGTCGCTGTTGGTAATAGTTTTACCGTTTTCAAGGGGGCCATAAACCGGGAACCCGTCTAATAAAAAACCTACCAGTGCGTCTTTGCCTTTATTGGTAGTGAGATAGTAGGGCTCGGCATGGTAATGATACATGCCCTGCTGTTGGGGGTGCCCGTTATATTGGTCAAAGCTATTTACCTCGTTAGTTAACGGTGATCCACCTGCGGCATATTGATTAAATATGGGTACCCCGTTTATGGCCACACCCATTGGCCCAAGCGGGGTTGAGGCATGGGTGGTGGCAACAGCCGGGTTTAGGGGTATTTTAAAAGTAACATCGCTTTCAGCAATAGTATTTGGGTTTTGGTTCCACAACGTATTGGTGCCGTTGTACGCTTCATATTGCGTTGAGGCCCACTGGGTGCCCTTATAATACGGTGACTTATGGTCAGGCAGACTGGTAACTTTTATAACTACATAATTACCTTCCACATATATAGAAGTGGCATTATAGATTTTTTTAAAAACAGCAGGCACTCCGGTGCCAATAGTTGGCGTGTTGAGTACGGGGGTGGCAGTTGTTGCAGTAGTTGTAGTGGTCGCCGCGTCTTTTTTGCAGGATACAACGGCTATAAACAATAAGGTAATGCTTATAACCAGATAGTTTGATTTATTTTTCATGATCAAGGAATTTATACCAGTTAGATGTCGGCTGATATAAATTCCTTCGCCTAATTAAAATTAATTAGGGGGTGGTCCGCCATTTGGCGGAGGTGGCCCTTGTTCGGGCCCACCATTTGGCGGGGGCGGCATTCCATCAGGTGGCCCTGTCCTGTCCCCTCTGCGTTGTGGTCGCCGCATACCATCAGGCGGTCCGGGCCGGCGTCCACGCTGCGGCGGGCCCCCCATCATATGCAAAGCGTTTTTTATAATATGGTCAAACTTTTCCTGCTGTCCGGTATTTAAAATGGCCCTGAACCTTCGAAAATGGTTCAAAGTGGCCGTATCAAGCATTATCTGTATGGCGCTGATCTTTTTCTCCAGGGCATCTACAGCGGCGATATTTAAAGCCGGTGTTTTTATATTTTCAAAAATAGAATCGTGCAGCAAATGGCTCTCATCATTCAGTTTACGCGTAAATTCAAAATGCTGTTTACGCATGGCGGCATAGGCTGTTTCCTGCGCGGCAGTTAGTTTCAGTTCTTTTGATAAATATTCATTAGCCGCCTGCGGGGGGCCGTCGCGCCCTGGTAATTTTTGCTGTTTGCACCAAATCGTAACCAGTAAAATGCAGTTTATAAGTACCAGCACAATTACTACGCTTATTAAAACTTTATAACTTTTCATATTGGTTGTTTTAATAACTATCCACGTTGTTGTTAAGGTTATACGCATTGGCAAAGGCATCGGCATTTGCTGCTTTTTTTACGGTAACCGTATTGTCGCTTTGTTTTAACATATAAAAGCTACCGGCGTTAATGCCGATAAATACCACCATTACCGCGGCAAGACGCAGCATTACCCGGTTATAGGCCATAGGTACTACCTTGCGGTTGTCATTCATCCGCTGCAAAATTTTTGAATGTAAATATTCATTAGCTTCCAGCTGCTGCATATTGTTTAAACTGTTTAAAGTTTGTTCAGCCATTTGTTCTATTTCCTGTTGATTTTTCATATCGAAGAATAATAATTGATCAATAATTTTTTTAAATTTCCTTTTGCCCGCATTAATAACGATTCAACCGCGCCTTCGTTCAACTGCATTACTTCCGCAATTTTTTGCTGGCTCATATCCTGTACCTTTTGAAGCATAAAGGCCGTCTTTTGTTTTTCGGGCAGCCGGTTGATCGCGTTAAACAATATGGCCGACCGCTCCTTGTTTTCTGCCAGCACACCCGGATGTATAAACTCCACGGGCTCATGCAGTAGCTCATTATTTGCACCAAACAGGCTCGATAAAAAGCCCGCGCGTTTTTTGCGGTTTTTATGCCGCATAAAATCAATAGCCTGGGTAATACTTATGCGGTATATCCAGGTACTTAATTTACTTTGCTGCTTAAATTTGCCTATATTTTCGTAAACTTTAATAAAAACATCCTGTGTAATATCTTCGGCATCGTGCATGTTTTGAACAAAGCCCAATACCGTATTGTACACCATTTTTTTATAGGTATTCACTATGGTTTTAAAAGCATTTTCATCGCCTTTAAGCAAACAAGCAATCAGTTCCTGCTCTGTCAATTCAGTAGTTATCCATTGGTATGACGTTCAGTTAGGTAAAATCCTTCGCATAATTTAATATTAATCAGGATGCGTGATACAGGATAAATATAAAAAAATATCTCTATGCTCTTTGGTATGCTTAAACGCTGATTAAAAATGATTTTAACGGAGGTGGTCCAGGTGGTCCGGGGTGGTCCAGGGTGGTCCAGGTGGTCCGGGGTGGGTGAACTATTTCCCTTCCTTGATAGCCAACTGTCCGCAGGCGGCATCAATATCTTTCCCGCGGCTGCGGCGCAGGTGGGTGTTAACGCCTTGTTTACGCAGGTATTCGGCAAAAGCCTCTACCTTGTCTTCCCCGGCATTTATAAAATCAGCGAAAGCTATGGGGTTATATTCAATAATATTCACTTTGCAGGGCAGGTGTTTGCAAAATTGCGCCAGTTCGGCGGCATCCTGCAGGGTATCATTAAAGCCGTCGAAAATAATATACTCGTAAGTTACCGGGTTTTTAGTTTTGGCGTAGTAATATTTTAAAGCTTCGGCCAATGCTTTTAATGAGTTTTGCTCATTAATGGGCATGATAGTATTTCGTTTTTCGTCGTTTGCGGCATGTAAAGAAAGGGCAAGGTTAAACTTTACCCCATCGTCGCCCAGTTTTTTTATCATTTTGGCTATGCCCGCGGTTGATACGGTAATACGTTTGGCCGCCATATTCAGTCCATCTTCCGATGTTATTTTTTCGACCGAATCCAGTACATTTTTATAGTTAAGCAAGGGTTCGCCCATGCCCATATAAACTATATTGCTTAAAGGTATGCCATAATTTTCGCGGGCCTGCCGGTCAATAAGAACCACCTGGTCGTATATTTCATCCGGGTTAAGGTTACGTTTACGCTCCATATAACCAGTGGCACAAAATTTACACGTAAGGCTGCAACCCACTTGCGATGATACGCAGGCCGTCATGCGGCCCGGAGTTGGAATTAAAACGCCCTCAATTAAGTGCTTATCATGTAAAATAAAAGAATTTTTTATAGTTTTATCAGCGCTAAACTGCGATTTGCTGATCTGCACATTATTAATGGTGAAATTCTCATTCAGTTTGTTGCGGAGTTCTTTTGAAATATTGCTCATCTCGTTGAAAGAAAAGCATGATTTTTTCCATAGCCATTCATAGATCTGTTTGGCCCTAAAGCTTTTTTCATCCATTTGAACAAAATGTTTTTGCAAGCTTTGCAGGTCCAGGCTACGGATGTCAATTTTCTCTTTTACGGCGTTCACGCCGCAAAAGTACGAAATTTAAAAAATCTATCTTTTTTAATCATAAACGCAAAACAATAGCCAAAACACAATTGTATGTTTTAAGGTATGGTTTACGTAAACGGGTAGGTAACTTTATAAGCTATTACTTGAATGAAAATTTTTAGAGCCGATTACGTTTTTCCTATTTGTGCCGATCCGATCAAAAATGGAGTTGTTATTACCGACGACCAGGGCAAGATCATTTCAGTGACCGACAAACTGCCCCCCGATGCAGAAAAGGCCTCCGTTGAGCATTTGCAAGGCATTATTTGCCCGGGATTTATAAATACTCATTGCCATGTTGAGCTTTCTCACCTTAAAGATAAAATAGCCCGGGGCGGCGGCCTGGTGAATTTTATAAAGGATGTTATGCAGGTAAGAAATGCCGGCAGCGATGAAATAGCTGCCGCCGCCGCTGCTGCGGATAATGAACTATATGAAAACGGCATAGTTGCCGTGGGCGACATAGTTAACAGCAACGCTACTATACCTGTTAAAGCTAAGAGCAAATTATATTATCACACTTTCGTTGAAGTTTTTAGCTTTTTACCCGATAAAGCCGGGGATGTTTTTAATAATGGCCTCGCTCTGTTAAATGAATTTAAGCCTCAGTCATGTTCCATTACACCCCATGCACCTTACAGCGTATCAAAAGAACTATTTAAGCTGATAAAAAAATATAGTGATACGCATAAAAATCTAACAAGCATTCATAACCAGGAGTGTGAAGACGAAAACAAGTTTTTCCGCTATAAACTGGGAAGCTTTAATGAATTGTATGCACATTTTGGTATTGACATTAATTATTTTAAACCACAGGCGCGCAACTCGGTACAAACCATAATACCCTTGTTGACCGATAAGCAGGATATTTTAATGGTGCATAATACCTGTACCAATTTAAAAGACATTTATTTTATAAAACGTTTTGACCGTAAAATACATTGGTGTTTTTGCCCCAATGCCAATTTATATATCGAGGGCATACTACCCAAGGTTGACCTTTTTTTGGGCCGGGGGTTTAATATAACCTTAGGTACCGATAGCCTGGCATCAAACAGCAAATTATGCATATTAAGCGAAATGCGTACGCTACAGGAAAAATTCCCGGTATTAAGCACCGCCGAACTATTGAAATGGGCCACCATTAACGGTGCTACCTATTTAGGTATTGATAAAGAAAAAGGAACAATAGAACCCGGAAAAACACCGGGGTTAAACCTCATAACCGGGCTTGATGATATGAAAATTACAGCCGCCACGAGAGTTAAACGGTTGGTTTAACTCATTTACTTTATATTTGAAAGTAACTAAATACTCACAGAATGAATTTAAAAAAATATTCCTGCCTTTTGGTTATTGTTGTTGTAACAGCATGTAAAAAGACCACGCCTGCAACTACTGTCTCCGGTACAAATACTGATGCAGATGTATATGCAGTAGGTAATACTTTTTTTAACAATATTACCACAGCAACCTATTGGAAGAATGGGGTGCCCGCTACTCTTCCAAATGCCAGCAATTTTAACTCAAACGGTAATGGTATAGCGGTGCAAGGCAATGACGTATACGTAGTTGGCACTTACAATGGAACTAGTGGAATTGTAGACTGTTATTGGAAAAATGGCATAATCACAACGCTTTCTAATGGTGGTGCATATGACTCGACAAATGCCATTGCAGTAAATGGAAATGACGTATACATAGTAGGCGTTGCTGGAAACAAAGGCGTATGCTGGAAGAATGGTGTTTCTTTGGCATTTGATAATTCAGCAACTTCAATAGTGTATGCTATTACAATTCAAGGGAATGACATATATATGGCAGGTTCAACCTACATAACATCGTTGGGTAATTATGTAGCAGCATATTGGAAGAATGGAATAATGTCAACATTAAGTGATAAACGTTCTGTGGCAAATGGTATTGCCGTAAACGGAGCCGATGTACATATAGCCGGAGGTGTTGTGGTACCGACCCAAACAAATCTTGGATTTTATACTGGAGCCTATTGGAGAAACGGTGTTTATAAAAAACTTGCTATAGATAGTTTATCGCTTGCTGGTGCATCTGCTATTGCCCTACAAGGAAATGATGTGTATATAGCTGGTAGCGCTGAAATTTATACTTCTCCGTCGAGCTTTCTGCCTGTTGCAATATACTGGAAAAATGGGATAGCGACACTCCTTACAAATGTGGCCCAAAACAACTCATATGCATATGCAATAGCTACACAAGGAAATGATCTCTATGTGGGAGGGGGTATAGATCGTACTCCCGGAGTTGCCACCTATTGGAAGAATAATGCCGCGGTTCAACTTGCACCAATAAGCGGGGTATCTACTGTAATAAAGGGTTTAGTAGTTGTACCGCATTGATATAAATACCTGAAAAGTTTTTCCTGGTTCTTATTCCTGATCCTAATTTCTCGTATCATTCCCATTATAAATACTCAAATAGCTTTCATAACGTGATAATTCTATTTCGCCATTTTCCAGGGCTTCCAGTACGGCGCAGCCCGGTTCATTAATATGGCGGCAATTGTTAAAACGGCAATTTTGCATACGGGAACGCATTTCGGGGAAATAACGGCCCAACTCTGCTTTTTCAATATCTATCACCCCCAATTCACGTATGCCGGGGGTATCAATAATAAATCCCCCTTGCGGTAGTTCAAACATTTCGGCAAAGGTGGTGGTGTGGGTACCCTTGTCGCTCCATTCAGATACTTCGCTGGTACGCAGTTCAAGATCAGGCAACAAAGCGTTGATCAGTGTTGATTTACCAACGCCTGAATGCCCGGAAAACAGGGTCACTTTATCTTTTAACAAATCCTGCACCAGGTTAATATTAGTTCCGTCGAGCGCGGAAACCTCGTAACAGGGGTAGCCGATATTTTCATAGATTGCCCGGTAACCGGCAAGTATTTCCAGCCCTTCACCGCTAAACAGATCGAGTTTATTAAACACCAGTTTAGCCGGGATAGCATAAGCCTCGGCAGTAACCAAAAAACGATCAATAAAGCCCAGGGATGTACGCGGCGAGGCCAAAGTAACTACCAATAAGGCCTGGTCGAGGTTAGCGGCAATGATCTGCCCCTGCTTTGACAAGTTGATGGATTTGCGGATAATATAATTTTTTCGCTGGTGCAAATTGGTAATAACGCCCGTTTCCTGTTCGGGCTCCAATTCAAAATCAACCACATCGCCAACGGCCAATGGGTTGGTAGTTGTAATGCCTTTTATGCGGAATTTGCCTTTAATACGGCAATCATATCGCTCGCCGCCGGGTGTTTGCACCTGGTACCAGCTTCCGGTTGATTTGGTAATTAGGCCCTGCATCAAAGTGATAAGATGGTTTGTCCTTTAGAATTAATCATCCAAATACTTTTGTAAATCAACTAATGAAGCGTACTCAAACTCTTTTTTCAATTCTTCGTCCGGATCAAACTCCTTTAATAGCATTACCTCTTTTCTAATTTGTTCTTCAATAGCTTTTCTTTTCTCTTCAAATAGCTTATCGTCTGATATTAACGCCTTCCTTTTCATTTTGTACAAAAATAGGGCAAATGAGCAGGCTTTTTTATATTCCACCATACTTTTTTTATTTTATACTTGCTTATTAAAAAAATATCTACTTACTTTACAGGCATTATATAACAATGAGCAATATCACCACAACAACTACAGTTACTACCACCGGGATAAAACTCGGAGGGAGGTAATCGTATGGTGTAAAACATAAAATAAAAAACCACATGAGCGCTTTCCTCCACAAAGAGGAAGGCGCTTTTTGTTTAAATAACCTGATAATGAAACCATCATGAGCACCAACTTAAAATAAAATCGCTCATGATAGCTTCATCACCATTAAATAAAAAATTAACTTGATGAAAATTTTAAAATTTGGCGGAACATCCGTAGGTTCGGTTCAAAGCATTCAAACTTTATTAGCCATTCTCCGCAAGGAGGATAAGGTTAAACAATCGGCTAATGATAAACCGGTTGTGGTACTATCGGCCATGAGCGGGGTAACCAACCTGTTGCAGTCGATGGCCGAAGGGGCCGCTATTGGCAATGATTTTATCGCGCCTTTAGCAGAGCTGGAAAAGCGCCATTTCGACATAGTAAAAAACCTGCTCGAAATACAAAATCAGAACCCGGCATTAACACGTCTTAAAATTCACTTTAACCAGCTAGAAGAATTGCTGCAGGGCATATTAACCCTGCGCGAGCTTACCCCAAAAACCCGCGACCTGGTATTAAGCTATGGCGAACGCTGCGCTACCATAATGATCAGCAAAATAGCCAGCCAGTTTTTTCCTGAAGCTGTTTTTGTTGATGCATCCGAAGTTATAAAAACTGATAGCTCTTTCGGCCAGGCCAAAGTGAATACTGAACTTACTGAATTGTTGATACGCGGCCTTCACAAAGAAAACAACGGTAAAATGCTATTCGTAACCGGCTTTATAGCGGCTAATGAGGCCGGGCAAATAACTACTTTGGGGCGCGGGGGGAGTGATTATACCGCGGCCATTTTCGGCTCGGCACTTAACGCGTCGGAAATAGAAATATGGACCGATGTTAACGGCATGATGACCGCCGACCCGCGAATGGTTAAAAAAGCTTTTTCATTACCCGAGCTAACCTATACCGAAGCGATGGAATTATCCTACTTCGGCGCGAAGGTTATTTACCCGCCAACCATGATCCCGGCGTTTTTGAAACAGATACCTATCGTTATCAAAAATACTTTTGAGCCGGAATTTGAGGGAACTGTTATACGGCATGATTGCAAGCCGTCAAATTTGGCTATAAAGGGCATATCCTCCATCAATAACATCAGCATATTGAATGTTGAGGGCAGCGGAATGGTGGGCAAAGCAGGCTTTAGCGGCCGTTTGTTTTCATTACTGTCGCGCGAGCAGATCAACGTGATATTAATAACACAGTCTTCGTCTGAACATAGTATCACCTTTGCGGTACAGCCCGGCGATACAGAAAGGGCTCGCTTATTAATTGAGCAGGAATTTGAACTGGAGCTGATTGCCAAAAAACTGGAGGAGGTACAGATAGAAAAAGACCTGGCCATATTAGCCGTGGTTGGCGAAAACATGAAGGAAACCCCGGGAGTATCGGGCAAATTATTTCATTCATTGGGCCGTAATGGTGTAAATGTAAGGGCAATCGCACAGGGATCGTCAGAATATAATATTTCGGTTATTATCTCCTCGAATGACCTGGCGAAAGCATTAAACGCTGTGCATGACGCCTTTTTTGTTCAACTCACCAAAACCCTTCACGCTTTTTGTTTAGGAACAGGCAACATTGGCAAAACACTATTTAAACAATTGAACGCGCATACCACTTTTTTGCAGGACAACAACGGCATACAGGTTAAAATAGTGGGCATTAGCAATACCCGTAAAATGGTTTTTGATACAGATGGTATATCCTTAGATAATTGGGAAGAAATTTTAAACCAATCGCATGAAAAGGCCGATCTGCAGGTGTTCATCACAAAAATGAAAAGCCTGAATTTGCCCAACTGTGTTTTTATTGACAATACCGCCAGCCCGAAGCCAATTGAGTTTTACGGAGAGGTGTTTAAATCAACCATATCCATTGTAACCTGCAATAAAATTGGTAATTCGGGGCCCTACAGCAGGTACCGCGATTTCAGGGACGTGGCGCGCCAGCACGGGGTTGACTTTTTCTACGAAACCAATGTTGGTGCCGGGCTGCCTATTATCCGCACTTTAAAAGACCTGATGAACAGCGGAGACAGGGTGCAGAAAATTGAGGCCATACTTTCTGGTACCATATCGTTTTTGTTCAATAACTTTAAAGGCAGCGCCAATTTTCATGATACGGTAAAGCTGGCGCAGCAAAACGGTTATACCGAACCCGACCCGCGTGATGACCTGCGTGGCACCGATTTTATGCGTAAAATGCTGATATTGGCCCGCGACGCGGGATACACGCTGGAAGCAGCAGATATTTCTGTACAGAGTATGCTGCCGCAGGCTTGCCTGGATGCAACCAGCGTGGAAGACTTTTATAAAACACTAAAAACTGAGGACGCTTACTTTGCCGGCATAAAAAACCGGGCCGATGCCGAAAATAAAGTTTTAAGATATATAGGCAAACTGGAAGACGGCAAGGCCTCTATCACCCTTGAAATGGTTGATGAGAACCACCCTTTTTATACCTTATCTGGCAGCGATAATATTATTTCGTTCACTACCGACAGGTATAAAGACCGCCCGCTGGTAGTGAAGGGCCCCGGCGCGGGCGCCGAGGTAACCGCCGCAGGCGTATTTGCAGATTTGATAAATGTAGGGGCCAACTAACCCCTAACCCCAGCCAATAGGCGGAGGAACAATAGTTATAATTATATGGAAGACAATATACATGATTTAAAAACATCCACTAAAAAAGTACCCTCTTTAGCAGGCGGGGGGGGCATAGGCGACAGTATCCAGGTTTTTGCCCCTGCAACTGTAGCCAACGTGGTATGCGGATTTGACGTGCTGGGTTTCGCCGTTAATGAGCCTGGCGACGAGGTGATTATGCGTGTTACCAACAAGCCGGGCATCACCATCAGTAAAATTACCGGTGACGACGGGCGCCTCCCGCTTGACCCGACTAAAAATACGGTAAGCGTAAGTGTAATGCACTACCTGCAAAGTATTGGCCGTGCCGACCTTGGCCTTGATATTGAGCTGAATAAAAAAATGCCCATCGGCAGCGGTTTGGGTTCAAGCTCGGCAAGCACGGTGGCGGGTTTATTTGCTGCCAAAACTTTGCTGGGCGACAATGTTTCCCCCATAAAGTTATTACCGTTTGCCATGAAGGGTGAAGAAATGGCCTGCGGGTACGGCCATGCGGATAATGTTGCCCCTGCTTTGTTTGGCGGTTTTGTACTGATACGCAGCTATGAACCGCTTGATGTGATACGTTTGCCACATCCCGAAGGCTTGTATTGCGCCATTGTTTTTCCTGAGGTGGATGTGCCTACCCGCGAGGCCAGGCAGATCATCCGTAACAAAATATTGATGAAAGACGCGGTTATCCAATGGGGTAATATTGCAGGCTTGGTTAGCGGATTGTTTATGGGCGATATTGACCTGATAGGCCGAAGTATGCAGGATGTACTGGTTGAGCCGGTACGCTCCATGCTAATACCTGATTTTTACAAAATGCGCGAAATGGCCATGGAACTTGGTGCAGTAAGCTTTGGTATTTCCGGTTCGGGCCCCTCCGTATTCGCGTTTACCCGCGATGAGGAAACTGCACGACAGGTCACCCAAAAGCTGCAACAGCATTTAACCCATATAAAAATTGGATCGAATACCTACGTTTCAACAATTAATGATGCAGGGCCGAGGGTGATAGGGTAAGTTAAAAGTAAAAATTAAAAAGACAAAAAATCCAAAATCGAACATTCGATATCCGAAATAAAATGAAATTCTACAGTACCAATAACACCTCATCAAGGGTATCTTTCAAGGACGCGGTTTTTAACAGTATGCCGCAGGATAAGGGTTTATATATGCCCGTTAATATTCCTCGTTTGGATGATAAATTTATCAACAACCTGGATAGCTACACCCTGCCCGAAATAGCTTTGCATGTAGCACAAAATTTATTGGGTGATGATATTCCTGCTGATGATCTGAAAACGATTATATACGACGCCATCAACTTTTACGCGCCCATAGTTAAGCTGGAAGAGAATGTTTATGTACTGGAGCTTTTTCACGGGCCGTCGTTAGCGTTTAAAGACTTTGGCGCTCGCTTTATGAGCCGGGTAATGAGCTATTTTTTAGAAGAAGGCGAAAAACAACTGGATGTACTGGTGGCAACATCGGGCGATACGGGCGGTGCGGTAGCTTTGGGTTTTTTGGGCGTACCCAATACCCGGGTTACCATACTTTACCCTAAAGGCAAGGTAAGCGATATACAGGAACTACAGTTAACAACTAACGGACAAAACATACGGGCCCTTGAAATTGACGGTACTTTTGATGATTGCCAGGCCCTGGTTAAACAAGCATTTACCGATAAAGAGCTAAATGAGAAGTATCGTTTAACATCGGCCAACTCCATTAATATAGCTCGGTTGATACCACAAACCTTTTACTATTTTAACGCGTACGCGCAATTGCTTAAGCTGGGTAAAGGCAAGGTAGTATTTTCTGTTCCCAGCGGTAATTTTGGCAACCTTGGCGCGGGGTTGCTGGCGTGGAAAATGGGTTTGCCGGTTGAGCGTTTTATTGCCGCCACCAATGCCAATGATACTGTTCCACAGTTTTTAACTACAGGGGTTTACCAGCCTAAACCATCGGTAGCAACTCTGTCAAACGCGATGGATGTGGGTAATCCCAGTAACTGGGTGCGCATTGCCGATCTTTTTAAAGAAGATATGAACCAGTTAAAAAACCTGGTAACCGGTTACAGCTTTGATGATGCAGAAACTTTAAAAGCTATACATGCGGTTTTCGATCGTTATAACTATGTGGTTTGTCCGCACACCGCTATTGCATGGCAGGCTTTGAAAGATTACCAGCAGGATGTTCACGTTGATGATACCGCCGGAATATTTTTATCAACTGCGCACCCCTGCAAGTTCCCGGATGTTTTCCCGGATGAGATCGCCAGCCATATAGAAATTCCTGAACAGGTAAGATCATTACATACCAAGACTAAACACTCAGTTGAATTGGGTAAAGATTTTGAAGGGTTCAAGAAGTATTTGTTGAAGAATAATTAAAATTTTAACAGAATGCGCATTAAATAAATATATGCGTATATTTGAATATGAAAACGCATGTGAATTTATCTATAGAAAAAGATCTGGTTAAGCAAATAAAAGCTTATGCTGAAAAAAGACAAACCAGTGTCTCCGATTTGGTTGAAGAGTATTTTAGCAAAGTTGTTCGCCCGGTAAAAAAATCTAATATCATTAACCTGATAGAAAGTTTAGAGAAACCGAAAATCGAAGAAAATATAGACTTGAAAAAAGATTTTTACGAGCAACAATCATCCAAATATGGCTTTTAAAATTTTCTTAGATGCCAATATTTTACTGGATTTCACGCTGAAAAGAGAAAAGTTTGAAATATCTAAACAATTGATACAATGTATTATTGATGGAGAATTTCAGGCATTTGTAACGCCTTCTATTGTACATATAACAGGCTATTGGTTGAGCAAAAGTTACGGAAACAATAAAGCAAAAAAAATACTTTTAGAATTATTAACCGATATTCAAGTTATTGACTGCAACCATACCGTAACTATTAATGCACTAAATTCTGCTATGGCTGATATAGAAGATGCACTTCAATATTATACTGCATTACATCACAAGATGGATTTTTTTATTACTCGCGATAAACACTTGCAACAATTAGCTATTCCTTCTTTACCAGTCTACTCAGCAGATGAGTTTCTAAAAAATTACTCGGAATAAATCATCCTATTTCCTCAGCTTCTTAAACTCCGAACCTTCCTTCCATTGTGGGAAGGTGCTTTCAAAGGCCATACGTTTTCCTATCTGGAATATTAATTCTACATCTTCTAAACCGCCATCAAGGTTCCAGGTAGCATCATATTGGTCGGCCGGGCGATGGTAGCGGTGCGCGGTATAATCGTCCTGCATTTGCTGGCCGTATTTTTTGCCCTTGCCTACAACATCAATACCGGCATCAACCGTTATAGAAGGTACGCCCACTTTAGCAAAGCTGAAATGATCTGAACGGAAATAACTGCCATCCTCGGGGTGCAATTCGGGCGCTAAGTAGCGGTTGGTTTTGGCAAGTTCAGCCTTTAAATAATCTTCCAGTTCTGATTGCCCGTTGCCCGATATAGCCACATCCCTGGTTTTTCCGTAATTATTTATACCATCAATATTTATATCGGCCACGGTTTTATCAACCGGGTACACCGGGTGTTCGCCATAATATTCCGAGCCTAAAAGGCCCTGCTCCTCTGCCGTAACTGATAGAAAAATAATAGTTCTTTCAGGTGGGGTTTTCATACTTTTAAAAGCGCGGGCAATTTCTAAAATGGAAGCCGTACCGCTGGCATTATCCAACGCACCGTTGTAAATGGTATCTCCCTTTTCGTCGGGTTTGCCTACGCCCAGGTGGTCCCAATGCGCGCTGAAGATAACATACTCATCAGGGCGTTTGGTGCCTGTTATTTTGGCAATAATGTTATGCGATTTATTGAAAACAACTTTAGTTTTTACCGTTACAGATAATTTTATGCCCATATCAAAGCCTTTAAAACCGCGGTTGTTTGCGGTATGCAACACGTTGGTATCTTTTCCGGCAGCCTGTAATAGTTTAACGGCTACCGGGTGAGTAACCCAGCCCTGCATAGCCATTTGATAGGCATGATTGGCGCTTTTATCCAGGTGCAGCTTAACGCCGCCATTCGAGTTTTGCACTACATTAAAAGGGTATGCCGCGGCTTTTGTATTATGCACAATAATGCAAGCTTTCGCGCCCTGGCGGATGGCTTCTTCATATTTGTAGGTCCAGCGCCCGTAGTAGGTCATGGTTTTGCCTTTAAACATGGTGGTATCGCCCGTTTCAAACCCCGGGTCGTTTACCATTACCATAACTACCTTGCCTTTTACATTAAGGCCGGCATAATCGTTCCAGTTATATTCAGGGGCCACCACGCCGAAGCCTGCGAATACCACATCGTCATTGTTTAAGGTTTGTACGGTATCGGTGCGCTCGGTCCATAGCACAAAATCTTCCATATTTTTTAGCTCGAAGCTGCCTTTTGGCGACTGTACCTTTAACGGCGAAACATATTTCGGGCTTATCTCTACCAGCGGAACGTCCTGTAAATAACTGTTGCCATTACCCGGTTCAAGGCCCATATCTTTATAAGTTTTTTGCAGATAAGCGATCGATTTAACCTCGCCTTGCGTAAACGGCCTGCGGCCCTGGTACTCGTTGGAGGATAAGGTCACAATATGCTTAACCAGGCTATCTTTGTTGAATGAAGATAAGCCGTCCTGCTCGTCAATTTTTGACTGGTTACATGATGAAATAGCGATAACTACTGTACCCGCTAACAGCAAATGCTGAATAAATTTGGCCATACATTTTTTGATTTTAAACGAATATAAGAAATTACCCAATGGCTTTATTAGCTTTGCTATTTAATTAACTATGATGATAAAAAAGCCGTTCCTGAAAACTTTAATTTGCTTTGCACTCTTTATTATCGTTAGCAGCTGCAGCAATTCCGAAAAGTTCGACCGGCAAAAATGGAGCTATGGGGATGGTTTGGATTACCCGCTTCGTGATAAAATAGTTGAGGACCTTTTAAAAACCCACCGGTTTAAGGGCATGACCTACCGCCAGGTAATTGATACCTTAGGCGGCCCGCAGAACAGGGATACCCTGCAATTGTCCTACCAGATCATCGACAATAGCGCGCAGTATAACCGGAAGAACCCGATTCATAAAAAAAATCTTATTCTTTATTTTAATAAAGACTCGGTGGTTGTTAAGGCGGAGATCTATGACCATACCAATAAAAAGTAAGCTGGTCAATAACACAGCATTTAAAATTCTAAATACTTCTTAACTTTTAAATGCACCTTATCACCCGCCGCATATTTACCGGGTTTACTGTTAAGCAAGCGCAAGGTGACACTGCGCTTTTCTACCACCAGATCTTCATAACTGCCTTTAAACAGCACCTGCTTAACCATCCAGTTTTTGCGGGTCCAGCTACTGGTAATTATGGCCCATTCGGGGTAAATAACTATATGTTCTGCCTTTGACCGGATGCCGTAATGTTTGGCATCGGCGCTGCTTAATACATTGCAATTGGTTAATAGCCTTGCCGTATATAAATGCTGCGGGTTTTGATACAGCGACTGGGGGTGTCCTGCTTCCAGTATTTCACCATCTTTTAACACAATTAATTCATCCGCCATTGATAGCGCCTCGGCCGGGTCGTGCGATACCATGATCACGGTCAGGCCGGTTTCTTCAACGATCTGTCGTATATCCTGCTGCAGCCCCTCGCGAAAGGAGGTATCTACCTGGTTAAAGGGTTCATCCAGCAGTAAAACTTCGGGGCGGGTAATTAGGGCACGGGCAATGGCTACGCGCTGTTTCTCGCCGCCGCTTAAATAGCAGGCCTGCTTATCAGCCAGGTGCAATATGTTGAGTTGTTTTAAAACCTGTTGTGTTCTTTCCTTTTTAGCGGCAACATCGGTATTGGGCATTAGTCCGGCAATATTATCCCAAACTTTGGCGTAAATGTTTAGGCCGTCGGTATCCTGGGTAACCATTTTCATGTGGTCATGGCCCGGTATCAGCTTTTCTTCGGGGCCCCATATCCGCTCGCCATTAAATTGAACCTCGCCCTCATCGGGCGATAGCAGGCCGTAAAGCAATTTCAATAAAGTGCTTTTCCCGCTGCCGCTTTCGCCAATTATCGCTGTGATATTTTTGGGGTGGATGGATAAGCTGGTTTTACGAAGCCCTGCAAAACGCTCGCCGGGATAAGTTTTATTGATTGATATTGCCTGCAGAAAGGGGGTAGCCATTGGGCAAATATAGGTGTCTGAACTATGATTTTATAGTTATTTTGTTAAGGGTATCTTACAAGCCCCTCTCTGTTTTCTGCAGCCACTCCGCCATAGCGTTTAGTTCCGCCGTATGCGCCCTGCCCCAATTGGCGCTTTCTTCTTTGTTAGCGGTTAAAGCTACGGTACGTGCAAAAGCAGGCATATTAGTGCTTTGCGCCAGTTTATAAAAGTATTCAACAAAAAATTTATCAAAAAAGGTTTTGTCGGTTTTCTTTTCGTCCAGTTGGCCGTTTAAAGTAAATATACTTTTCAATTCATATTCCAGCAGGTCCATACCCTCCAGTTTTTTGGTTTGTGCCGAAAGCGCCACCATAGATATACTCAAATTGAGTTGGCCTGTTTCCTTATCATCATTTGATGAAACTTGCAGGTTAGTACGGCCGTCGTTCCCTTTAAGTACGCCACCCTTTAAAATACTTTGAATGTTTGTATAAGCTTCGACTGAACGCTGGGTATTAGGCTCCAACAAAATAAAACTGCAAAGGCCATACAGCGCGTTTGCCCGCTTGTTTTGATGAAATGTTACCAACGCGTAAAGCCGGTGGCTGCTTGCATTTTTAGGGTCATGCTTAATGGCATCGATAGCGCAGTTTTCCGCTTCGGCGTATTGCTGGTTCCTGAAATAGACTATGCCCTTATTGAAAAATATTTGCGGGTAATCGGGGTCTATTTTTATGCCTTCATTATAGGCATCAATGGCTTTTGCTGTTTGATGGTCTTCGTCATAAACGGTCCCCAGCAGGCAATAAGCGGCTACCTTTAATTGAGTATTGCCTGATTTGATAGCTTTTTCTAAATAAGGAAGCGCGTCTTTCCCGTTTTTTACAGCATATAACGAGTAAGCGGCCTCATAATTGGCATAGGCGTTTTCCGGATCGGTTTTTAATACCTCGTTAAATTTTGCAATAGCTTCGGTATATTTTCCGGCATTATGTAATTCTACGCCTTGCTTTATCAGGGACTGAGCGTCATTAGCGCTTTGTGCAAATGCAGCGGCCGAACAAATAAGCAGCAAGGTTGTTAAAAAAGTTTTGTGAAAGGTTTTCATATTTAAATTTAGCGAGGTTATCAACTAAAACAAGAAAATGTTTAAAACTTTAATTTCAGCACGGTATATAATTTACAATTTTCGCATTCGTTTAAAATAATAGTAAACTATTTATAACATTAATGAAACAAACCCTCCTTACTTTTGCCGCTTCGCTTTTTTTATTGGCCGCCTGCTCTTCAAAACCAGGCGACGATAGCACCAAAAACCAACCTGCTGAACCAACCACGGAAACAACAACTCCTTTAAATACTGCGGCTTTGTTGGCTTATAATCCTAAAAATGCTGATAAACAAATAGACGAGGTTATACAAAAGCTCCATAAAACGCGTGGCTTTAACGGTAATGTGCTGGTTGCCAAACATGGTAAAATAATTTATGAGAAAGCCCTGGGCTGGGCCGATTATTTGCACCGCGACAGTTTAAAAATAAACTCGAGGTTTGAACTGGCATCGGTTTCAAAGACCATGACCGGCACCGCTATTTTAATGCTGATGGAACGCGGCAAACTTAAACTCGACCAAAACGTAAAGGATTTTTTTCCTGATTTTCCGTATGAAGGGGTAACCATACGCTTGCTGCTTACGCATCGGTCGGGCCTGATGAACTATGTTTATTTTGTGGATGATATATATCGTAAAGAACACCTTAACCAGCGCAAGGGCCTTACCAATGCCGAAGCGATGGCCATGATAGCCAAGTACAAACCCGCCCGTTTTAATGTGCCTAATAAAAGGTTTTTGTACAACAACTCTAACTTTATGGTGCTGGGCTCAATTATTGAAAAGGTTACCGGCATGAGCTACGCACAGTTTATGAAGGAAAATATATTTAAACCGGCGGGCATGGAACATACGGATGTATATTCAAAGGCGGCTTATGATAAAATTCCGGTTGATGTGGTGGGGCACGACAGGGGGCAGTGGCGGTATTCGGTAGCGCAGAATTTTTTGGACGGTCCCGTTGGCGACAAAGGCATATACAGCACCGTAGGCGACCTGTACCTGTTTGACCGCGCCATGCGGGCGGCTAAACTGATTAAACAATCTACTATGGATTCGGCTTATACACCACATAACCCCTGGATACACGGGCATTTTAGCTATGGCTATGGCTGGCGCATATTTGAGGCCCCAGGGCAAAAAGTAATTTATCATACTGGCTGGTGGCATGGCTTCAGGCATATTTATTTGCGCGACATAAAGGACGATATTACCATTGTGCTGCTAACAAATTTATCAAACGGCAGTTTATTAAAATTGGACGACCTGTTTAAAGTTACCGGTATGCCAATTGTTAGAAAAAGCGCGTACAAAGGCAATGGGGATACGAGTGAGGATTAAGTTGTTGGAGGTTTAAATGTTGAAAAGTTGTAATGTTATTCATAACTGGCAAATATTTAATTTTATAAACCTAAAACTTAACTTTGTTGTGAGGGTTTTTTACCGTAGTGTACCCAACATTACAACTTTTCAACCTTACAACATTAAAACATCATCACCATGAAAACTACCTATTACGGACAATCAGCCATCATGATTGAAACTGAAGGGAAAAAACTATTGTTCGATCCTTTTATCTCACCCAACCCGGCGGCAAAGCATATTAATATCCATAACCTTAAACCCGATTATATCCTTGTATCGCATGGCCACGGCGATCATATTGCCGACCTTGTAACTATACAAAAAAGCAGCGGCGCCAAAGTGATCTGTATTGCCGAAATAGCCGGGTGGCTGGGCAAACAGGGCATTGAAGCGCATGGCATGAACATCGGCGGCGGCTTTAATTTTGATTTTGGCCGGGTAAAAATGGTAAACGCCGTACATTCGAGCACCATGCCCGATGGCGCTGCAGGCGGCAACCCTGCGGGATTTGTCGTTTACTCGGAAGGGAAAAAAGCATACTACGCCGGTGATACCGCGCTCACTTACGATATGAAGCTGCTGGAAGATGAGAACCTGGACTGGGCCTTCTTACCCATCGGTGATAACTATACCATGGGCGTTGACGACGCCATAAAAGCAACCCGATTTATAAACTGCCAAAACATTATCGGGATGCATTATGACACTTTTCCGGTGATAGCCATCAATAAAGAGGAAGCCATGGAAAAATTTATTAAAGCGGGCATCAACCTCAAATTGCTTAAAATAGGAGAAAGCATTAATCTTTAAAACAAAAACACTCGCAGAGGCGGGTGTTTTTGTTTTAAGCGATACAAATATTACTTTTTATTAGTATCTTTTATTTTGGTTTTGATTTTGCTGGTCGGCGTTTTTGTCTTCTGCTTTAAATTACCATGTTTCATTTTTGTTTTCACCTTTACGGTGTCCGGTAAAGTCGATGCCGAAACATTACCAATGGCGATTGCGGCAAGGGCAATCATACAAATCACTTTTTTCATAATTTTGGGTTTTAGTTTTTACAATTCTACTATTAACTATAAATCATTTAAAAATGTTTTTTACTATTAAATAATTGTCCCGTTAGGTATTACGGCGCGCTTTTTTATTACCACAATACCATCCTTAACGGTGTGCGTGCTAAAATCGCCATCTTCCAGTTTATCCCCGCAGTTTATACAAACATCATTGCCTATATAGGTGTTTTTGTCAATAATGGCATTTTTTATCTGGCACCTGTCGCCAATGCCCATTATGGGTATATCGTTCAGCTTTGAATCATCTATCTGCTCCAATGTCTGGTAATTGTCGCTGCCCATTACATAGCAATTTTCAATGGTGGTATCAAAACCAATACGTGTACGTATGCCAATAATTGAACGTATAACATGGCTGGCGTTAATAATGCAGCCATCGGCAACAAACGCTTTTTCCATGTGCGTACCCGAAACTTTCGATGGCGGGAGCATTCGCGCACGCGTGAAAATGTAATTTTTATCAAACAGGTTAAACTGCGGTATGTCATCAGTTAAGCCTAAATTCGCTTCAAAAAATGAAGTAATGGTACCAATATCGGTCCAATAGCCCTCATATTGATAGCTTAATACTTTATGCTTATCAATGGATTGTGGAATTACTTCTTTACCAAAATCGGTACTTTCATTATGCTGCAGCAGATCAAATAAAAGTTTGCGGTTAAATATATAAATACCCATTGAAGCCAGGTAAATACGCCCCTGCGCTTCCATTTCGGAGCTTACTTCTGATACCAGTTTCTCGAACCCGCTCTTGGGTTTTTCAACAAACGCGGTAACAAAGTTTTCTTCATTTGTTTTTAATATACCAAACCCAGGCACATCATTAATATGCACAGGTATGGTAGCTATTGATATATCGGCGCCTTTTGCAATATGCTGGCTCATCATCTCGTCAAAATCCATTTGGTATAGCTGATCGCCTGATAGTATCAGCACATACTCAAACTCATGCACAGCCAGGTGATGCAGGCTTTGCCTTACCGCATCGGCAGTACCCTGGAACCACCCGCCGCTGGTGGGGGTTTGTTCGGCAGCCAAAATATCAACAAAAGCCTCGCTGAAACTACTAAAGTGGTAGGTGTTTTTAATATGTTTATTTAACGATGCCGAGTTAAACTGCGTTAATACGTATATTCGTTCAATACCCGAATGCAAGCAATTGGAGATAGGAATATCAACCAGCCGGTATTTACCTGCGATAGGTACAGCCGGTTTTGAACGGGTTGCGGTAAGCGGGTATAAACGGCTCCCCTGGCCTCCGCCAAGTACAATGCAAATTGTTTTTGATGTCATATTGTTGTGGGATTTAAACTTTTGTACAGATCCATATATTGTTTGGCAGATATATGCCATGAAAAATCGAGGGCCATCATACGTTTGCGTAATGTTTGCAATTTTTTGGCGTCTTCAAATAATACTATAGCGCGGGTTATCGCGTAATCTATATCCTCCACACTGGTATTGTTGAAGCGGATACCATAACCGCCTTTATCTCCAAAATCAATCACGGTGTCTTTTAATCCGCCGGTGCTTCTAACCAGTGGTAAAGTACCATAGCGCAGCGCATATAGCTGGTTAAGCCCGCACGGCTCAACCCGCGATGGCATCAGCAAAAAGTCGGCTCCGGCATATACCAGGTGTGCCAGTTCTTCATTATAGCCAATATATACATTGCAATCTTTAGGAAATTTTTCTTTTAACTCCTGCAGGCTTTCTTCTGTATCAGGGTCGCCGGCGCCGAGTATTAAAAAATTAACCTTACCTTCATATTCAACCAGACTTCGTTCAATAGCTCCGGCCAGCATGTCGGCGCCTTTTTCAAACACCAAACGGCCTATGAACGAGATGAGTGGTTTTTGCGGCTCGAGGTTAAAGTGTGTACAAAGCACTTCTTTATTCTTTTGTTTCCATTCGGCAATTTTAGGCGATGTGTATTTTTCGGCTATCATCGGGTCGGTAGCGGGGTTCCATACTTCGGTATCAATACCGTTGATGATGCCTATGCCTCTTGATCTTTCTAAAAAAAACAAATACTCCAGCCCGTTGGCGCTCACAGCCAGTTCTTCGAGGTAACTTGGCGATACTGTAGTATATTTTGAGGCACACCTCACTGCAGATGCCAATGGGTTTATCCCTCCGCTCCAATCAAGCAGCCCGGTTTTGGTCAAATCTATTTCGGGTAAGTAGGATAGTTTGTCCCAGCCAAAAGCGCCGTGGTACTGCCCGTTATGTAAGGTAAATACGGTTGGTGTTTTAGCCAGGCGTGTATATAACTTAGAGTATTGCAGTAAAAACGGCACTAACCCCGAATGGTGGTCATGGCAATGAATAATATCAGGCGATTGCTGCGAATAATTTATCCAATCTAAAAATGCCAGCTGAAAAGCAATGAATTGCTCTGTTTCGTCAGGGTAGCAGTATATATTTTCCCGGTCTATTAACCCGGGTATTTTCACCAGGTACAATTCGAAACCCAGTTTATCTGTCCGCTCTTTTAATATTTCAAAATACAACCTGCGTGTACCCAATAAAGTTGCGCTCTGAAAAACCGTATCAAAAACATTTTCGCGCGTAAATTTGCGATCGTAATAAGGCATTACAACAGCAGGGTCAAGGCCCGCCAACCGCTGGTATTTGGGCAGCGCGCCAACAACATCGGCAAGGCCGCCAACTTTGGCAACAGGGTAACATTCAGCACTCAGGTGAAAAATTCTCATCAAGGTAATATAGTGTGGTTAAGGTACTAAACATTTACCCAAATGAACAAACACATAATTTAAAAAATGTGTTTTTAACAGTGTGAATATTTGATTAAAAAGGCCGTTTAATTACTATATCGGTATTATTATGGATTTTAAGGTATTTGAAATTTCCATTATTGTAATTAATATAGATGGAAAGGCGCGGTTTAAAATGAAATGTTGCAAGAAAGTATTTCAGAATTAAATATCCCTTCAGTTTCGTAGGTTTGCTCATAAACCCTTGATGTATTCAGCGTGAGCAAGGTTGTTTTTTTATTTTCAGGGTCTATCATAAAATATTCCTTTACCCCAACCTTTTCATACAGCGCCCTTTTTCTTTGCGTGTCATAAGCGCGGTTGGTTGAAATAATTTCTATAATTACGGATGGTGTGCCATGTACTCCATTTTTTTGAATGATCTGCTCATCTTCCTTTAATACAACAAAAAGATCAGGTTGAACAACAGATTGTTCATCTTCAAAATATACATCAAAAGGCGCGGTCAGCAATGTTCCTTTTTGCTTGTCGTTTAAAAACTGGAACAGCAGGGTAGTAAGTTTGATCAGGATAAACTGATGCTCACGGGATGGCGATGGCGACATACTTAATTCATTAAAAATGACTTCACAACGGGTACCCTCGGGCAGCATACGGTAAACTTCAACTGCTGTAGAAGGTACTTCAGGTATATAACTCTTGTATTTATGCTGATCGTTCATGTATCTATTACCGTGTATTACAAATATAACTTATTTCTAATTAAACTATAATCGTAATGCTTTAGTTTGTAAGGCTAAAAACCCAACCAATGGGAAGTCTCGCTTTGTTTAATTAATATTTGCTATTTTTAAATTCTAAACCCACTACCCAATGAATATATTTAATATTCAAAACTTCCGCTGGCTGTTTAATGCATTCATTGCTTTCTTTATAACAGGATCATTATCTTCTTGTGTTTCCATTAGCAAAATACGATACCTGGAACCCATCGGCCCTAATAAAAATGACTGGGAGGTTAAAAAGACAAAAGATAATTATTTTTGGAATTTTTACGATTTGTCACTGGCAAAAAAAAACAATACAACCGATCCTTTAGCAGTAAATTTTGATTTTCATTTTAACGCTTTGTATTTGTGGTTTTGGGATCATCCCTGGTTTGATATTGAGATGTCCGGAGCGAACTTTATGGAAGTAAATACGGACAATTTAATTCTTAAAAAAGAGCTTGACTCCCTGAAGAAAATAAACACAAATGCAGCGACAAAACAGTCGTATAAAAAACCATCTGCGCATTTAGTGGGTGATTCTCTGCTTGTTATCGAAGATTTATCTAATTATATAAATCGCCCCGTTTCAAATCAGAGGCTATATGCCCAATATCGTCTTAAAAGGGGTGACAAACTAAAAATTGTAACAGGAAATAAAACATTAGATAGCCTATTTAACAGATATAAGTTCTTAGTTAAGGTAAAAACCCGAGTTGGATTAGCGGGTTTGGGATTGCTTGGCGGTATATAGCTTACTATCAAACCTACATTGCTTCGTTCCTCGCAATTCATGGAGAAAGGGGGTTTGCTAATTACTATATGCTATCTGTGAGGACATAGACAGCAGAGTTAAAAAGTCTCCCCTAACGGGGGAGATTTAGAGGGGGCTTAATGCGCCTCCAACCAATTCAACCCTGTACCAATCTCCACAATAATAGGTACAGTAGTTTTTATGGCGTTTTTCATGTTGTGCATAATGATGGGTTTCACAATTTCTATTTCATGGTGGGGCACATCAAACACCAGCTCATCATGCACCTGCATGGTCATGCGCGAATCGAGTTTTTTCGCTTTAAATTCGCGGTGGATATTGATCATGGCTATCTTTATCATATCAGCCGCCGAGCCCTGTATGGGCGCGTTAATGGCATTTCGCTCGGCAAAGCCGCGCACGGTTTGGTTGGCCGAATTAATATCGCGTAAATAACGGCGGCGGCCCATCAGCGTGGTTACATAACCGTTTTCGCGGGCGAAGTTCATGGTATCGCTCATGTACTGTTTGATGCCGGGGAACCGGGCGAAATAATTCTCAATAATTTCGGCCGCCTCTTTGCGCGGGATACCAAGATTCTGTGATAAGCCAAAAGCCGACTGCCCGTAAATGATGCCGAAATTTACCGCCTTGGCATTGCGGCGCTGGTTGCTGTCAACATCTTCAACCGCTATGCCATAAACATTTGCGGCGGTGGCGGTATGGATGTCTATGTTTTTCACAAAGGCATCCATCATGTTGGCGTCCTTGCTTATTTCGGCAATAATGCGCAGTTCTATTTGCGAGTAGTCTGCTGATACAATAACGTGATCTTTATCACGCGGAATAAAAGCTTTGCGCACCTCGCGCCCGCGCTCGGTACGTATAGGAATGTTTTGCAGGTTAGGGTTAGTTGAGCTTAAGCGCCCGGTTGCCGCTACCGCTTGGTTATAGCTGGTATGCACGCGTCCGGTTTTCTGGTTTACCATTTGAGGCAGGGCATCCACATAGGTTGATTTGAGTTTTTGCAGCTGGCGGTAATCGAGTATATCGCGCACAATATCGCTCTTCGCCGCGAGCGATAGCAGCACATCTTCGCCGGTTTGATATTGGCCTGTTTTGGTTTTTTTTGCTTTGGGGTCGAGCATTAGTTTTTCAAACAACACCTCGCCCAGTTGTTTTGGCGAAGCGATATTGAAGCGCACACCCGCTTTTTCGTAAACTGTTTTTTCCAGCTTGGCTATATCGGTTTCGAGGTCTTTTGAAAACTCGCGCAGGGTATCGTGGTCAATTTTTACGCCTTCATATTCAATATCTGCTAATACATAGATCAATGGGTTCTCCATTTTATGTAACAGGTCTTCTGCGCCCACCGCTTTTATTTTTGGCTCAAATATTTCTTTTAGTTGAAGGGTGATGTCGGCATCTTCGGCGGCGTATTCCTTTATCTTCTCTATCTCAACGTCGCGCATACTGCCCTGGCCCTTACCTTTGGCGCCGATTAGCTCGGTAATAGAAACCGGCTTATAACCCAAATAATTTTCGCTCAGTACATCCATTCCATGTCGCGTATCGGGGTCAATAATATAATGGGCCATCATGGTGTCAAACAGGTCGCCCTGCAGGTTAACGTCATACCATTTCAGCATTAAAATATCGAACTTAATGTTCTGCCCTATTTTACCAATAGACGCGTCTTCCAATACTTCTTTAAACTCATCCACAATCGCCTGCACTTCTTCCTGGTCAACAGGCACAGGCACGTACCATCCCTCGAAAGATTTAACGGCAAATGATAAGCCTACCAACTCGCAATTATTGGCGTCGGTGCCGGTAGTTTCGGTATCAAAACAAAAACTTTTTTGTTTTTTGAGCAGGGCGATCAGTTCGGCCCTTTTTTCTTTAGTATCCGCCAGGTAATATTGGTGCGGAACGGTATTTATGTTTTTCGACGCGCCAGTAAATTCAGGTTCGCCAATATCCTGTATATCAACCGTCATGGTGGTACGGGCGGTTGCCACGGGTTCGCCAAACAGGTCGGTTTGCACACCAACCGACTTCATTTCGGTAACGCTGAAATCATCGCCAAAAACACGCTTGCCTAATGTTCTGAATTCCAGTTCGGCAAATAAGGGTTCCAGCAGATCGCGGTTGGGGTCGCACATTTCCAGCCCGGCCTCATCCAGTTCAACTGGTACATTTAGCAGTATAGTGGCCAGTTTTTTTGATAACATGCCCTGCTCGGCATATTGTATTACATTTTCCTGCAGCTTACCTTTTAATTCATGGCTGTTGGCAATAATGCCTTCTACAGAACCATATTGTTTAATGAGTGATTTAGCCGTTTTTTCGCCAATGCCGGGTATGCCGGGTATATTATCAACCGCGTCTCCCCATAAACCCAAAATATCAATCACCTGTTCAACATGGTCAATTTCCCACTTCTCCAATACTTCTTTTACACCCAGTATTTCCATATCATTACCCATACGGGCAGGTTTGTAAATGAATATATTATCAGATACCAGCTGAGCGAAATCCTTATCAGGAGTCATGCAATACACCTTATAGCCCTTTTGTTCGGCTTTTTTGGCGAGGGTGCCAATAATATCATCAGCTTCGTAGCCATCCGAAGTAATAACCGGGATGTTAAAACCCATTATCAGCTTAAATATATAGGGAAGCGCCGCCGACAGGTCCTCGGGCATCGATTCGCGATGGGCTTTATAATCGGCAAAATCGGTATGGCGCTCGGTTGGGGCCTGGGTATCAAAAACAACGGCCATGTGGGTAGGCTTTTCTTTTTTTAATACATCCAGCAACGTATTGGTAAAACCCATTACCGCCGAAGTATTTAAACCGCCTGAAGTGAACCGCGGGGTTTTACTTAAAGCAAAATGCGCCCGGTATATCAGGGCCATACCATCTAAAAGAAATAACTTCTTCATAATTTTTTAATTACACCATTGACGGTGTCAGTTCAAAAATACAATTATGTTCGAGACAACACCAGATTTATATTAATAACGAACACTGAATTTCGAATGCCGAATAATGAAGTACTTCAACATTCGAAATTCAGTGTTCGTTATTCGATATTAGGATTTAAAAAGCCACCTTTAGTTATTTAAACGAACACCCCGGCACATGATCATTAACCATCCCCGTGGCCTGCATATGGGCATAACAAATTGTGGTGCCAAAAAATTTAAAGCCCCGCTTTTTCATATCCTTGCTAATGGCGTCGGATATAGGCGTACTGGCTATAAAATGGTTATTATAATTTATGATAGGCTTGCCCTCGGGCATAAAGCCATACAGATACTTATCGAACGAGCCAAATTCTTTTTGAACCTCAATAAACAGCTTTGCATTGCTGATAGCCGCCAGTATTTTAAGCCGGTTACGTATAATGCCCGCATCCTGCATCAGCCGCTCCACATCCTTATCAGTAAACGCGGCTACCTTATGTACATCAAAATCAGCAAAAGCCTTACGGTAGTTTTCGCGGCGGCGCAAAATAGTTATCCAGCTTAACCCCGCCTGTGCGCCTTCCAGAATTAAAAATTCGAATAGTTTTTTATCGTCGTGGGTTACCTTGCCCCATTCTTCGTCGTGGTATTTGATGTATAACGGGTCGTTACCGGCCCATGAGCAGCGTTTAATTTCTTCGGTTTTCATAAATAAGAATATTATTGATTAAATGTATAAATCTTTACTTTTATTGCAAATAAAAAGGTCATGGAAAGTTTAGCACCCAATATTTTCACTAATGATATGAAAGCAACAATCGCTTTCTATGAACTGCTTGGTTTTAAAACCACCATGTCGGTACCCGAAACCGGCGACGACCTGGTTTGGGCCATGATGGTAAACGGCGGTGTTACTATGATGTTTCAAACTTATGAAAGCCTGGCTAACGAACTGCCCGAAATATCGCGCAGGAATGGGGGATCACTTTTACTGTATATAAACCTGAAAAATATACACGGTTTTTTTGATAGCGTGAAAGATAAGGTAAGTGTTTTAAAAGGACTTGAAAAAACCTTCTATGGAGCCACTGAATTTTCGATAAAAGATAATAACGGTTATGTGCTCACCTTTGCCGAACACGAACAACAATGATAAAATTTAAACGGACCGACCATGTTAACATCTGCGTAGCACCCGAAAAGCTGGAAGAGGCGCGGGCGTTTTATGTTGATGTTTTGGGTTTTGAACCTATTCAACGACCCGACCATGTCTTCGCCACTCCGGGATATTGGTTTACCGTAGCCGGAATAGAATGGCATATTGGTGTTGAACAACCCGTAGCGCGCAGTTTTAGGCATACCGCATTCGAAGTGAATGACCTAGCTGCTGCCCGGCAGCATTTAGAGAACAATGGCATACAAATAATAGAGGAGCCGGTTATACCCAACCGCAACCGCTTTACTTTTTATGATCCGTTTGGGATCAGGATGGAGTTGCTGGAGTATAACCCTTGACCTTTTCGCTATGCCCAGGATGACAAAGGGGGAATAATCTTTTTTGTACATTTGCCACATGGCCGCTATAAAACCATCCGTACCTAAAGGAACCCGCGACTTTTCGCCTGCCGAAATGGTGAAACGTAATTTTATTTTTGATACCATTAAAGGAGTTTTCCGTAAGTATGGCTATCAGCAAATAGAAACGCCGGCTATGGAGAACTTGTCAACCTTAATGGGGAAATATGGCGATGAGGGGGATAGGCTGATATTTAAAATTTTAAACTCTGGCGATTTTTTATCAAAGGTTGATCCGCAAAAACTTACTACGCATAACTCAGTGCTCGTTACCCAGGATATTTCAGAAAAAGCCTTGCGCTACGACCTAACCGTCCCCTTCGCCCGTTACGTTGTCCAGCACCAAAACGAAATTACTTTTCCCTTCAAGCGTTTCCAGGTTCAGCCCGTATGGCGCGCCGACAGGCCGCAAAAAGGCCGCTACCGAGAATTTTTTCAATGCGACGCCGATGTGGTGGGTTCCGATTCGTTATTAAACGAGGCTGAATTTATATTGATCTACGACGAAGCCTTAAGCAGCCTGGGATTTAAAGATTTCAGCATAAAAATTAATAATAGAAAAATTTTATCAGGAATAGCCGAAGTTATAGATAAAATCGATAATATTATTGACCTGACTGTTGCCATTGATAAGTTGGATAAAATAGGTCTCGACGGTGTAATAATTGAACTGCTCGAAAAAGGGTTTACAACAGATGATATAGAAAAGCTAAAGCCGGTTATTTTATTAGAAGGTTCTAATACAATAAAGCTGCAAAGCCTGCGCGCAGCCCTGGGCGGATCGGCAATAGGTTTAAAGGGCTGCGACGAAATAGAGGAAGTACTTACCTATATAGATAACTTTAAACTGCAAAACGGAAGCGTTGAACTGGATATTACCCTGGCCCGCGGGCTGAACTATTATACGGGCGCCATATTTGAGGTTAAAACCAACGAGGCCGAAATGGGCAGCATTGGCGGCGGCGGCAGATACGACGACCTGACAGGCATGTTTGGTCTGAAAGGGCTTACAGGTGCAGGCATCTCTTTTGGCGCCGACCGTATTTATGATGTGATGGAAGAACTGGGCCTTTTCCCCGAAGATGCCAACCAAAGTACACAAGTATTGATATGCTGCTTTGATAAAGATGGTGAACTGTATGCCCTGCCATTATTACAGCAGCTGCGCGATGCAAATATTAACACCGAGTTATACCCGGCAGGCGCCAAGATCAAAAAGCAAATGGAATATGCCAATAATAAGAATGTTCCTTATACCATATTGATTGGCAGCGACGAAATGCAAACCGGCCTGCTCACCTTTAAAGATATGGCATCGGGTATTCAGCAAAAATTGACCGGTAAAGAAATTATGGCGTTGCTGACGACGAGTTTGTAGACCAAACTCCATTTTCAACCGTCATTGCGAGGAACGAAGCAATCTCTACACTTGCTAATCAAACAAGAAAAATTTTATTAAGAGTTTAAACTAAAAATAGTAAACTCTTGCCGACTGTCCTATGAAGAGATTGCTTCGTTCCTCGCAATGACGCACTAGAGACGAGTTACACCAAATCCAGCCCTGCAAAACTCTTATTCAATATCTGGCTGTTGTTTACATTGAGCCATTTATCCAGCAGCGTTGCGTAAACATCCCTGAAATCAACCTGGTATTTTAAATCGCCGTTATCCAGCTGGGTCAAATCGGGCGCATCATTAAATATGCCTGCTTTTTTTAGCTTGCCGCCAAACATAAATACATTGTTAGCTGTGCCGTGGTCGGTGCCGTTGCTGGCATTTTGTTCAACACGGCGGCCAAATTCAGAGAAGGTCATTACCAGGGTATCATCCAGTTTACCGCTTGCCTTCAGGTCCTTAATAAACGCGGCTACAGCATCGCCATAAATTTTTAACTGCC
>JABDBW010000009.1 GCA_013288485.1 Bacteroidota bacterium | reverse complement strand
AGTAGTTAACGGCAACCATAAACTGGTAAGCCGCATTTTGCAGGAGGAAAACGAAGAAGTACAATCGCAATTAGCCAAACAGGCGTTTGACCTGGCCCTGCTATCACAAGGCTTGCTCAACGGCGCCGAACTTACCGAGTTTGTAAACCGAAGTGTGAATTTAATCTGATCTTGTTTTATTAACGATATAAAGCCGTTCTTTTATTATAGAACGGCTTTTTTGTTTGTAAAAAAAGTTGTTCAAGAGCAATATCAAATTAAATTTTTTTTATTGGTTTATGGAAATTGGACAAGCCCTGCATCATCCCACAAAAAAACCATAATTACGAAAAAAGACGGCTGTGTGTTCGTAAAAAAATACTATAATTTTAATATACAATAAACCTTTTGTAACGTTATATGTCTGTATAAACAACCAACAATGAAAAGTTTAATTAAAATATCCGGCATACTATTGATAGGAATATTATGCCTTAATTCGGCCCGGGCCCAAGCTACAAAGGAAGATAAAAAAGCCGCCAGGGCCGGAGAAACTGCAAGAATTATAAATGCAATGAACTACGTTTTTAAAGCTGAGCATGTTAACCCTTTTAGCGGGGGCGGTAAAGAATTAAGCGGTGAATATGATGTAACGGTTTCAAAAGATAAAATAGTTGTTTTCCTGCCTTATTTCGGGACGGCTTATTCGGCCCCTCTTGATGTGAGCGAGGGCGGAATAAAGTTAACGGCTACCCATTTTGAATATAAAGCGACCCAAAGCAAAAATGGGGGCTGGGATATTGTTATTAAACCAACAGAAAAAGACCTGTCGGGCGTAAAAGATGTGCAGTTATTAAGGTTATCCGTATCTGCCGATGGGTTCGCGTCTTTGCAGGTAATGTGCCTTAACCGGCAGAGTATTTCGTTTACCGGATATATTGATGAACAGAAAAAGGAAAAGTAAGAAAAAGTCAGCATTATATATTTTCTGAAAAAACTTTATTAGCTTTAAAAACTTATTATAAACCACCACCAAACTATTTAAAACAATGAAGACCATATTAAAAACACTGCTGATCTTTACAGTTGCATTATTAAGTATAACCGCAGTAAAAGCTCAAAAACCCAAAGTAGATAAAAAAGCTGCCAAGATTGCGGCATATCAAAAAATGATAGATACCGCTGATTGGAGTATTGTTATGGAAAAAGCTTTTCCTAAGTCATCGGGAGCGTCAACTGCCAATCCGATTAACAATATGTCAGGGAACCCTAATATAAGTATTACACATGGCGTAATTACATGTGATATGCCTTATTACGGCGGCGACGCAATTAACAATGCGGGCCGACGGGTTAAATTTACCTCAAACAATTTTACTTATGAATCACAGCATAAATCGGGGTCATCGAGCCCTTATCAATATGACCTGTTTATAGCGCCAAAGCCAGGATCGACGGATTTTGGGAATGTTGCACAGATCGTAATTAGCATTATAAGTGAAGATGTTGTACAAGTACAGGTTAGTTTTACCACAACCGAGTTAGATCCTGTGGGCTACCAGGGCTATATTATACCGTTTAAAAAATTTGATTAAATAAATATAGCGCCGCTTCATTCGGGCAATCCGGCATTGTCATCCTGTGCAAACAGGATGACATTTTTTTTTATTAATCCTTCAAAAAAGGATTGAAATTTCTTGTGCCAATAGCCATGCCTGCTGCCCGACAAACCGTTTTATCGCCAAATTTAAAGTTGATCTTATCCATAGCCTGGTAAAGCTTAATGCGCTCCTCGTTATCTTCGAACAGGTTGATCTGGTAACTGCCGGGGCATAGGTTACTTAGTTTTACACCTATAAGGCGTATGGGCCTGTGGCCGTCCCAGGCTTTTTTGAGTAGGTTTTTAATGCCGGGTATTAATATGTGCTCTGCCGCGGTGAGGGCAATTTTCTCCTGTACGGTATGGGTTTCAAAATTGGCGTACCGCACTTTTATGGCAAGGCACGAGGCTACTTTATTTTCCCTGCGCAGTTTAGAAGCCAGTTCCTCGGTCATTGATACCAGGGTGGTTTCCAGTATTTTTGGGTCTGCTACATTGGTGTGAAAGGTATTTTCTGTTGAAATTGATTTCCGGTCGCTATGCGGAACGATCTCGCCCTCGTCAATACCATTTGCCCGCTCCCATATATACCGGCCATGCTTGCCAAAAACCGTCTCCAGGAAACGCAGCTCTACTTTTTGCAGGTCGCCAATTTTCTCAATACCAAACTGGTAGAGCTTCTGGCAGGTCTTTTCGCCCAGCATAGGTATTTTACGAATAGATAATGGCGCCATAAATTCCTTTTCCTTACCATGTTCAATTAATAGCTGTCCGTTGGGTTTGGCAGCGTTGGTAGCCATTTTAGCAACGGTTTTGCCCGATGCCATGCCAAAGGAAATAGGCAGCCCTGTTTCGCGTATGATACGCTGCCGCAGGTTGGTTGCCAGCTGGTAGCAGTCATGAAAGCGGTCCATGCCCGTCATATCGATATAAAACTCGTCAACCGATGTTTTTTGATAAAGGGGCACACTGTCATGAATGATCTGTGTAACCTCGCGTGATGCCTCGCTATACTTGCCGTGGCTGCCGCGTATAATAGTAGCATGAGGGCATAATTTCATAGCCTGCTTCATAGGCATAGCGGAGTGGATGCCAAACTTACGCGCCTCATAACTGCAGGATGCCACTACGCCCCTGTCGGCCGAGCCGCCTATCAGTACCGGCATACCGATCAGGGCTGGGTTAAACTTACGCTCAACTGAAACAAAGAACGAATCCAGGTCAATATGTACTATGCAGCGCTTCGCTTCCATTGCACAAATATGGATAAATATATTTTAAAATACTAAATATTTTAGCAATTTTAGCCAAATGTTAAGTTACCAGGATTATTTAATGATCATATCCCCGCCCGACACTATTAAAAAGCAGGTAAGCCGGTATAAACGCGCGTCGGCAAACGTTATCGGTAAGTTCAAGGGGATGTATTCCATAGCCCATATTACCATTACACATCAGCAGCGCTGCAAGCCTTACCACGCCCAGCCTGCCATACTGCGCATGGAGCAAAAACTGGCAGGTATGCACCCTGTTGAACTGCACATCAAGGGCTTTAACTTTTTTAAACACGGTGCCACCGGCTTTACCATTTACGCAGTTATTGAACCCGCCGGGCTTAACCAAAACTGGTTTAAGCTGCTCAAAAAACAAATGGGCATTAAGGTAAAAAACTTTGTACCGCATATTACGATAGTAAAAAACATACCGGTGAGTGACTTTAACAAACTATGGCCCTATTTTGAAAAAAGCGATCTTAGTGAAACCTTTAAAGCCGAAAGCCTCACCATATTGCACCGCGATACCTTTGCTGAGTATGTGGAATGGCGGGTTTATAAAGAACTATTTTTTGGCAACCGGCTTACGGCATTTTAATCATTTGCACATCCACATATCTGCATATCTGCACATCCACACCCTTTTTTAATAATTTATTAACCCAAAAACAAACCTTTTTCTATATTTGCGGCGGGGTAAGTCTTTTACGGCCAGCTCCTCTTGAACTCCCCCAGGGTGGGAACGCAGCAAGGGTAGAGAGTTGTAGCGGTGCGATAAAAGTAGCTTACCCTTTTTTTGTGCCTTGTTTTTTGCAAAAACAATATGGAACACCCCTCATCTCTCAAAACTGCTTATCTTCGCAGAAATACTACAAAATAAATGCTCGATCTACTCATTATCGGCGGTGGCCCCATCGGAATAGCCTGCGGCCTTAAAGCGCAAAAGGCGGGTTTAAGCTTTGTTATTATTGAAAAAGGCTGTTTGGTTAACTCGCTTTATAACTATCCCTCTACCATGACCTTCTTTTCCACGTCGGAAAGGCTGGAGATCGGTGGTATACCCTTTGTAACCATCAACAACAAACCTACCCGCGCCGAGGCATTGGAATATTACCGCAGGGTGGCTACCTCTCGCTATTTACCAATAAAATTATTTGAGGAAGTTACAACCGTCATCCAGCTCGAAAACGGCGCCTACGCCATTATTACAACCAAGGGTACCTACCACGCGCAACGGGTAATTATTAGCACCGGTTTTTATGATATCGCCGTTAACCTGGATATCCCAGGCGAAAACCTGCCTAAAGTAATGCATTACTATAAGGACCCGCATTACTTTGCCACACAAAAAATAGTGGTTGTGGGTTCGAGCAATTCGGCTATTGACGTGGCTTTAGAGACCTTCCGCAAGGGCGCCGAAGTTACGCTGGTTATTCGCGGAAGCGAAATAAGCCAACGCGTTAAATACTGGGTGCGGCCCGATATTATTAACCGGATAAAAGAAGGCAGCGTAAAAGCTTATTTTAACTCGAACCTGGCAGCAATACGTAAAACCGAGGTAGATATTGAAACACCCGAGGGGCTTATTACCATCCCCAACGATTTTGTAATGGCCATGACCGGCTATAAACCTAATTTCGACCTGTTAAAAAAATGGGGCCTCAACCTATCCAACGATAAATTTATACCCGAATACAACCCCCAAACTATGGAAACCAACTTACCTGGCCTGTATCTTGCCGGCGTGGTTTGCGGCGGACTGGATACGCACCTTTGGTTCATAGAAAACTCACGCATACATGCGGATATGATCATTGATGATATTGTTGGTAAGTCCGGAGCCTAAAGTCTGGAGTCCAGAGTCTTAAATTATGCTCAAAAAACGACTTAAGACTCCGAACTCTCGACTAACTACTAACACTAACATGTCATTAAATCACTTTTTCCTTGCATAAGTTAATTTTTATGCAAACTTTTGCATCAAATTTTAAATAAAGCAAATAATATATAAAATGAACCTGCAAAGCTTAAACACGCCAGTTACAAGAGCAAATGCTGCTCCGGTTGCCGCTGCTTTGGTTTCAACTGTTTTATTTACCCCGTCACGACGAAGGCTATTTATCCCACGGGTTTAATTGCCGGCTATCCTATTGCCCGTCCCGAAGTTTTTTAAACTTCTCCAACAAAACATCATCCAATTACTTAAGGTTTAATAACCATTATTTTAACAGTAATTTTCTATTTAAAAAATGACTATACAAGATTTTGATATCCAGGTTGCCTCTGCCCAGCATGTAGACTATGCCCCTATCATTTGCGATGAAATGGCCGAGTCGGCAAAAGCGCGCGGCACGGGTATTGCCCAGCGTACGCCTGAGTATGTTGCCGATAAAATGCTGGAAGGCAAAGCGGTTATAGCGCTATATAAAGATGGCACATGGGCCGGTTTTTGTTATATTGAAACCTGGAGCCACGGCGATTTCGTGGCAAATTCGGGTTTGATTGTTGCCCCGCAGTTCAGAAAAGTGGGCCTGGCTAAGGCTATTAAGCATAAAATATTCGAACTTTCCAGGGAAAAATACCCGGAGGCCAAGTTGTTTGGACTAACAACCGGCCTGCCTGTGATGAAAATAAATTCGGAACTGGGTTATGAACCGGTAACTTACTCAGAACTTACCCAGGACGAAGAGTTTTGGAAAGGCTGTAAAAGTTGTGTTAATTACGATATATTGACCATGAAAGAACGTAAAAACTGCATGTGTACCGCCATGCTGTTTGATCCGGCCGAAAAAGAAAAAGATGCTAAAGATAACCTTGAAAAAATGACAAAAAAAGCCAATCTATTTGAGCGCATTGAAAATGCCATTAAGAGCTTTGGACAGGAACTAAAAATATTTTAACCGTAGAGACGCAATGCATTGCGTCTCTACATTAAGAAATAAAAAATGAAAAAAAAGAAGGTTGTATTAGCCTATAGCGGCGGATTAGACACATCATTCTGTTGTATTTATTTAACGCGAGATCTGGGTTACGAAGTACATTCTGTCATCGTAAACACCGGCGGCTTCAGCGCCGAAGAACTCTATGCAGTTGAAAAACGGGCTTATGAAATGGGGGTTACTTCGCACCATGTGGTTGACGAAACCGAAAACTTTTATAATACATGCATTCGATACCTCATCTACGGCAATGTATTAAAAAACAATACCTATCCCCTTTCGGTGAGTGCCGAACGGGTTAGCCAGGCAACTGCTATCGCCAATTATGCTAAGGAAATCGGCGCCGAGTTTGTGGCCCATGGCAGTACCGGGGCGGGTAACGACCAGGTTAGGTTTGATATGATATTTAATATCCTGGTACCCGAGGTGCAAATTATCACGCCTATCCGTGACCTGAAACTGAGCCGTGAAGCAGAAATTGAATACCTGAAAAAGCATGGTGTTGAAATGAACTTTGAGAAAGCAAAGTACTCTATCAACAAAGGTATTTGGGGCACATCGGTTGGTGGTAAAGAAACTTTAACCTCTAACTTGGGCCTTCCCGAGGAAGCATGGCCTACTCAAGTTACTGAGTCTGAAGCAAGAGATATTAAGTTAGAATTTAAAAAAGGCGAACTAATTGGTGTAGATGGAAGGAAATATGACCATCCAACGAAAGCCATACAAGCGTTGCAGGCAATCGCGCAGCCATACGGTATTGGCCGTGATATTCATGTGGGCGATACAATTATAGGTATTAAGGGCCGTGTTGGCTTTGAAGCCGCCGCACCCATGATAATTATTAAGGCACACCATACTTTAGAGAAACATGTGCTTACTAAATGGCAATTAACGTGGAAAGATCAGCTTTCATCCTTCTACGGCAATTGGCTGCATGAGGGACAGTTTCATGACCCGGTTATGCGCAATATGGAAGCATTTTTGACCGATACACAGAAAAATGTAAGCGGTAAAGTATTTGTGCAGTTGCATCCGTACAGGTTCCAGGTAGTGGGTATTGAATCAGCACACGACCTGATGTCGGCTAAGTTTGGCAGTTACGGCGAAATGAATAATTCATGGAGCGGCGAGGATGTAAAAGGGTTCTCCAAAATATTTGGTAACCAGGTAATGATCTATCATAAAGTTAACCAGGAGGATTAGATGAACACGGTATTTTCAAAAGGCGAATGTTTAGATCATTACACATGGGGTGATGATTGCCACGGGTGGACCTTTGTTGATACCGAAGTCATATCTGTTAAACAAGAACTGATGCCGCCTGATACGGCAGAAAAGCTGCATTACCATGAAAAAGCTACACAGTTTTTCTTTATTTTAAAAGGAAGAGCAGAATTTAGTATAGACGGCAAGATCATAGAATTGAGGGAGCAGCAGGCTATCCAGATAGACCCAAAACAAAAGCATTTTATAGCTAACGCTAACCCTACCGACCTGGAGTTTATTTTATATTCTTATCCATCGACAAAAAATGACAGAATCGAAATCAAATAAAATAAAAGCAGGAATTATTGGTGGCGCGGGCTATACCGGCGGCGAAATGTTGCGTATACTGGTCAACCATCCCAATGTGGAAATTGCTTTTGTGTTGAGCAACAGCAATACAGGCAATTATGTATACGAGGTACATACGGATCTTTTTGGAGACACCGAGCTAAAGTTTACGAGCGAATTATCAACCGATATAGATGTGTTATTTTTATGCGTTGGCCATGGTGATGCCATAAAGTTTTTAGAAGCTAATGCTATTCCTGATAATGTTAAAATAATTGACCTGAGCCAAGACTTCAGGTTAAGTCAAAATTCAAAAGTAAAAAGTAAAAATTTTGTATATGGATTGCCTGAATTAAACAGGGACGCAATAAAATCGGCAAAAAACATAGCTAATCCGGGCTGTTTTGCAACCTGTTTGCAGTTGGGTTTATTGCCATTGGCAGCAAAAGGATTATTGAACAGTGAAATACATATCTCGGCAACAACAGGCTCGACAGGCGCCGGACAGAGTTTAGCAACCACTACACATTTTACATGGCGCAATGATAATGTTTCAGTTTACAAAGCTTTTAATCATCAGCATTTAAATGAAATAGGTGAATCATTAAAACAATTACAGCCGGATTTTGATCAAACGCTAAACTTCATTCCTTACAGGGGAGATTTTACAAGAGGGATATTTGCATCTATTTATATGGATAGTGAATTATCAGAGGAAGAGGCAGTAAAGTTATTTGAGGATTATTATACCGGCCATCCTTTTACTCACGTAACTACCCGTAATATCGATCTGAAACAAGTAGTGAATACCAATAAAGTATTTTTACAGGTAAAAAAACATGATAATAAATTGTTTATTATCAGCATATTAGATAATTTACTTAAAGGCGCATCCGGTCAGGCGGTTCAAAATATGAACTTGATGTTTGGTCTTGATGAACGCGCCGGATTACGACTAAAAGCTAACGCTTTTTAAGGTAAAAGGTTAAAGGCAAAAGGTTAAAGGTTTTACTTATTTATTATGAGAGATTATAAAAAAATTGACGTTTGGAAAAAATCGCATTTGTTAACGAAACAGGTGTATAAAACCATATTGCCTTTAATGCCTGTTGAAGAGCGTTTTGCTTTAACAAATCAGTTGCGACGATCGGCCTATTCAATCCCTCTAAATATTGTGGAAGGTTGTGGTAAAAATACCGACAAAGATTTTGTACACTATTTAGACAATGCATTAGGTTCAACGCTTGAAGCTGAATATACATGCTATTTAATTTATGATCTTGAATATATTACTCAGGATCAATATGATTCAGTAAACTTATTAATTAATGAAGTAAAGGCGATGTTAATTTCATTTATAAACTTTTTAAGGAAATGAAAAATAACCTTTTACCTTTCGCCTTTTACCTTTTACCTCAAAAGAAATGAAATTATTCGACGTATATCCAATCAACCCTATCAACATTGTAAAAGGTGTGGGTAGTTTAGTTTATGATGATAAGGGACAAGAATACCTTGACCTGTATGGCGGCCACGCGGTTATTTCTATCGGCCATACACATCCGCATTATGTAAAACGGCTGGAAGATCAGCTACACCAAATAGGCTTTTATTCCAACTCTGTTGAAATTCCTTTACAAAAGCAGTTAGCAGAGAAGCTGGGCCATGTATCAGGCAAGGAAGATTACCAGTTATTTCTTTGTAATTCAGGTGCAGAAGCCAACGAGAACGCTTTAAAGCTGGCCTCGTTTTATAATAGCAAAAAGAAAGTTATAGCTTTTACAGGCGCTTTTCACGGGCGTACATCGTTAGCTGTGGCAGTTACTGATAACCCAAAAATCGTAGCCCCTGTTAATGAAACTGATAATGTGATATTTGTACCATGGAATGACGAAGCGGCCTTAGAAGAAGCGTTTGAAAACAATGATATATCATCCGTAATTATTGAGGGCATACAGGGTGTGGGCGGCATACATGTTGCGCCCGAAAGTTTTCTGCAAAAAATAAGATCGCTTTGCAATACCTATAAAGCTGTTTTTATAGCTGATGCCGTACAATGTGGATACGGACGTACCGGTAAATTTTACTCGCATGATTTTGCAGGCGTAAATGCCGATATCTATACCATGGCTAAAGGGATGGGCAATGGTTTTCCTATAGGGGCAATCAGTATATCGCCCAAAATACAAGCTGCTTATGGTATGCTGGGTACTACTTTTGGCGGCAATCACCTGGCTTGCGCGGCAGGGTTAGCCGTGTTGGAAGTAATGGAGCAGGATAATTTAATGCAAAATGCCGCTACCGTAGGTGCTTATTTAATTGATGAACTTAAAAAATTTAAACAGGTAAATGAAGTGCGTGGCCGGGGGTTAATGATAGGCATAGACCTGCCTGCTGAGTTTGCTCACGCTAAAAAAGACCTGCTGTTTAAACATCATATTTTCACAGGCGAGAGTAAACCAAATGTGATCAGGCTATTACCTGCGTTAAATTTAACTAAAGCCTATGCCGACAGATTTTTAGAGGCTTTTAACACTGTTTTAAGTTCGGCAACTGTTTTATCCAACTCCTAACAAATCTTATCCGGCGATGAAATTATTCTCTTCCGTACACGACGTAACCAATATTAAAGCACTTGTTGCCGAGGCCTTGCAGTTAAAGCAAAACCCGTACGCGCACCAGCATTTGGGCAACAACAAAACATTGGGTTTGGTTTTTTTAAACCCCAGCCTGCGTACCCGCATGAGCACCCAAAAGGCGGCCACTAATTTGGGTATGAATGTTATGGTACTTAATATTGATAAGGAAGGATGGGCCTTAGAGCTGCGTGACGGCGTTGTAATGGATGGCGACACTGTAGAGCATATTCGTGAAGCAGCAGCTGTTATGGGGCAGTATGTTGATATTATAGGGGTGCGTTCTTTCCCCGGGTTAAAAAACCGTGACGAAGATTATAACGAAGTAATATTTAACAAATTCATTGAATATTGCGGTGTGCCTTTGATCAGTTTGGAATCAGCGACCCGGCATCCCCTGCAAAGTTTGGCCGACCTGGTTACTATTGAAGAATTAAAAACAAAACCACGCCCAAAAGTGGTATTAACCTGGGCGCCGCATATTAAACCGCTGCCGCAGGCTGTACCTAACTCATTCGCCGAGTGGATGTGCAGGGCCGATGTTGATTTTACAATCACCCACCCTGCCGGCTATGAACTTTGTGCAGATTTTACAAAAGGGGCCACCATTACAACTAACCAGGAAGAAGCGTTGGCCGATGCAGATTTTATCTACGTAAAAAACTGGTCGGCTTATGAACCGTATGGTAAAGTATTCCCGGGCAATGAGGATTGGATGTTAACCAACCAAAAGTTAAAAAACACCAACAACGCCAAAGTGATGCATTGCCTGCCAGTACGCCGTAATTTGGAACTATCAGCTGAAATATTGGATGGACCAAACTCTATCGTTGTTCATGAAGCGGGTAACCGGGTTTGGGCCGCACAGGCGGTGTTGAAGCAGATGTTGGAAAATTTATAGTTATTATTTGGATGAACCTTTCTTTCCCTCAAATAACAACTCAATAACCTAATAACTCAATAACCAAATGTACATACCAAAGCATTTTTTAATTACAGACCAGCAGGAAGCTGTAAGTTTTATGCAGCGGTATAGTTTTGCGACTATAGTTACGGTAAATAAAGGCATACCATCAGCCACACCATTACCTTTTGTTGTAACACAAAGAGATGATAAAATCATTCTGGCTTCTCATTTTGCGAAAGCAAATCCACAATCTGCAGAAATTTTAAACGGCAAGCCCCTGGTAATATTTGCCGAACCACACGCCTATATTTCGCCTAAGCATTATGAGCAGGTAAACAATGTACCCACCTGGAACTATATTGCCATTCACGCTTATGGTAAGGCGGTTTTAATTGAAAGCCCCGAAGAAAAAACCAAATTACTGGAAAAAACCATACAGCTTTATGATGCTGATTATTTAAAGCAATGGGCCTCATTGCCGCAAGATTATAAACTTAATATGATGAAAGGCATTGTTGGTTTTGAAATTATAGTTGATGAACTGCAGGCAAAGAAAAAACTCAGCCAAAATAAAACCGAAAAGGAACGTGAAAATATTATTGCCGAGTTAAACAATAGGCCCGGTTCAAATGAAAAAGAAATAGCGGCTTATATGGCTAAACAAACTTTTGCAAATAAGTGGCAATCGGCAGATCAGCAATTACCAAATGTCGCTATATCAGAAGAGGAAATTGTAAACGAAGTGAAAGCGGTTCGTAAGCATAGTTAGATTATCATAAAATCTAACCATCACTTCTCCGGCTCAACCGTGCGGGTTTGCCGGTTAAAGCTCCGTATGATTAAACGGTTATCGCTGTTTTTTATAAAGTAATTAATGGCCCAGGTTAAAAATACGCTCACCTTATTCGAAAACCCTGCTAACGACATGATGTGTACCAATCCCCATAATAACCAGGCGAAAAATCCCTGGAAATGCAGCTTACCTAAATCAGCAACTGCTTTATTACGGCCAATGGTGGCAAGCGTGCCTTTGTCATGATATTTAAAAGGTTCGGGAGGCTCTCCTTTTATTAAGTGTACCAGGTTTTTTGCCAGCTGTGCGCCTTGCTGTATAGCTACCGGTGCAACACCTGGATGCCCGTTAGGAAATTCATCACTCAATATTGCCGACACATCACCTATCGCGAAAATATTTTGATAGCCTTTTACCCTGTTGATCTCATCGGTTTGTATGCGGCGTGAGCCTTTAACTATCATGGCATCAGTCATGCCTTGCGGCGCTTCGCCCATTACCCCTGCCGCCCAAAATACGTTGCGGGTTTTAATTAGCATACCATCATTTATCTTCAAGTCCAACCCGTCATAACTCTCTACATGTACACCGTTATATATCATTACATCATTTTCTGCAAGGAACTGCTTTGCTTTTCTTGATGCCCCTTCAGACATGGCCGCCAGCAGCCTGTCTTTACCCTCTATCAAATAAACTTTCATATCCTGCTTGCTCAGGCCATGATAATCCTTCATTAATATCATTTTCCGCATTTCGCCCAGCGCGCCCGATAGCTCAACGCCCGTAGGGCCGCCACCTACAACCACAAAGGTCATTAACGCGTCCTTTTCGGCTTTATCTGTTATGATAAGGGCTTTTTCAAGGTGTTGCAGCATAAGGCCGCGCAGGTTTAATGCCTCGGGCATATTTTTCATGGGCATAGCATAATTCTCTATCTCGCTATTACCAAAAAAGTTGGTGTTTGAGCCTGTAGCGATCACTAAATAATCATAATGTATCTCGCCAATATTAGTAGTTACAGTATTGTTACCCGGATCAATTTTTTCTACATAGGCCATGTTAAAACTAAAATTGTCCTGGTAAGTAAATATCCTGCGAATAGGAAATACGATAGAATCCGCAGGAATGGCCCCTATGGCCACCTGGTACAATAAAGGCTGGAAAGTATGGTAATTATGCTTGTCGAGCATCAATATGTCAACCGGCGCATTTTTTAAATGTTTGGCTAATTGCAATCCGGCAAAACCGCCGCCGATTATCACTACCCGGGGCTTGCTATTTTTTTGTTGGTCCATGTAATACTAATAGGCAATAAACTTAGTGTTTGTAAAATTAAACGGTGTTACATTTTTATTTTTTTCGTAGCTGTAATAATGTAAAACTGTTGTTTTTTTACAGAAAAAATACATAACATTAATGGTGCCAGTTACTTCTTTGGGGTTAACAGTAAATTAACACGCCGATTGTTTTTTTTTACTGTTTTCCATCGTATTTTGGTATTTTATGAAATATTGTGCGATAAAAACTAACTTTTTTACTCCTTTATTCAAAAAATAACCCATTATTTAGTTATTTTTACTCTTTGATATCAAATAACATTCATGAAAACCTTAAATATTATTAAAATAGGCGGAAATGTTATTGATAATTCGGAAAACCTGTATCATTTTTTAAAGGATTTCACAGCGTTGGACGGATATAAGATATTGGTTCACGGAGGAGGAAAAGTTGCCACACAACTTGCCGAAACATTGGGCATTGAAACTAAACTGGTTGATGGCCGCAGGATAACCGATATTGAAACCTTGCGCGTGGTAACCATGGTTTATGGTGGCTTAATTAATAAAAATATAGTAGCCCAACTGCAGCGTTTTGGCAATAATGCCATTGGCCTTACAGGTGCCGACGGCAATTTTATACGTGCTACCAAACGCCCTGTAGAAACAATTGATTACGGGTTTGTGGGTGATATTGATGAAAAGTCAGTTGATGGTAAGGGCATAGGCAAGTTAATGGAAGCAGGCTTCACCCCTGTTTTTAGCGCGATAACCCACGACGGCGAAGGGCAGCTGTTAAATACAAATGCCGATACTATTGCGTCGGCGTTGGCCGTAGCACTATCAGGCCTGTTTGAAACTACGCTGATCTACTGCTTTGAGAAAAAAGGCGTGTTAATGGATATAAATGATGACGATTCGATAATAAGGGATATGGACCCTGTTCGTTATGAAGAATTAAAGAAAAAGCAGATCATACATAGCGGTATGCTGCCTAAACTGGATAATGCTTTCACTGCTATAGCCTGCGGTGTTAAAGCTGTAGTTGTAGGCCGGTCGGACGATTTGGGAGAATTGAAACAAAGCAAACCATTTGGAACACGTTTAAGTAAAAATATATGAACGCTCAACAACATATTGCCATATTAGGCAGTGGCAATATTGGCTTATCGTTAGCCAAGGGCCTGGTAAAATCGGGTATTTGCCAAACTAATCAGATCACGCTTACACGCAGAAACCTGGATGCGTTGGCCGAATATGCAACCTTAGGTTATCAAACCACTAATAACAATGCAAAGGCAGCAAAAAAGGCCGACATCATCATATTAGCGGTTCTGCCCCAGCAATTAAACAAGCTGCTTGATGAAATAAAGCCGGGTATGAAATCAGAGAAACAATTATTGGTTTCTGTAATATCAGGCGTTAGCTGTGAAGAAATACGGCAATACCTTGAATTAAACGTACAGGTTATACGGGCTATGCCTAATACGGCCATAGCCATTGGCGATTCAATGACTTGTATAGCTACAGATAATGGCACCAATAAAAATATTAATTTAGTTAAGTCGCTGTTTGATACTGTTGGCGTAAGCATACAGATCAATGAAGAATTAATGACCGCCGCTACCGCGCTTTGCGCCTGTGGTATAGCGTTTTTCCTGCGTTCCATACGCGCCGCGTCGCAGGGCGGTACCGAAATTGGCTTTCATGCGCATGATGCCCTTAAAATGGCAGCGCAAACCGCTAAAGGGGCCGCTAACCTGCTGCTGCAGTTAAACTCGCACCCTGAACAGGAAATTGATAAAGTAACCTCGCCCAAAGGCTGCACCATTGCCGGTTTAAACGAAATGGAGCATAACGGCTTCAGTTCGGCTTTGATAAAGGGGATAAAACTATCTGCTGAAAAAGCGGGTGAGTTGTATAAAAGTGAGGAATAAAACCCCTGCAATAGACAGGATGTTGAGCTGTACCGTGGTGAACGCGCCTGAGTCACCACCTTAAACAAATAAAAATCATCAACTCCACAACCTATCCCACGAGCGTTTTTCATTCCATTCGGGTGTTGGTGCAAAATAGGTTTTATCTTTAGGGTCAAGGTGTTGCTTTAGTACCTCATCATTTAATTCAACACCTAAACCCGGCGAATCGGGCACATTGCCAAAGCCTTGCGTTATCAACGGTTTTTTATCCACCGTATGTACATAATCTTCCCAATAAGAAAGGTCAATATTATGATGCTCCAACGCCAGGAAGTTTTGTGTTGCCGCTGCGCAATGCACATTGGCCATAAATGAAACCGGCGTTCCTGCAAAGTGCATAGCCATAGCTATGCCTCTTTCTTCGGCATAATCTCCTATTTTCTTGGTTTCCAGCAAACCGCCGGCTGTTGCCAGGTCGGGGTGGATAATATCAACCGCGTTGTTATCTATCAGCTTTATAAATGGTTCTTTCAGGTAGATATCTTCGCCCGTAGCAATAGGTGTTTCTACCGCCCGCGAAATTTCCTTTAACTGATCGGTAAATTCCCACGGAATAACATCCTCCATCCAGGCTAAACGGTATTGTTCCAGTCTCTTTGCCAATCTTATCACATTATTCATATCAAAATGACCAAAATGATCCGCTGATAATGGCACATCATAGCCCACAGCGGCACGTACCTTATCTACATATTTTGCCATTTCATCCAGGCCCTTATCGGTTAGCTGCACCTGGGTAAACTGGTGTTTGGTATCACCTGTTGTCATTATTTTATCATTCCATTGGCTGCCTTTCCAAAAACCCGAATTAACCGTTGTACCGGGAATATTTTTTACCAGGTCAACTCCCAGGTCCATTTTAAGCCAGGTATAACCTTTGGTTTTAAGTCGGGCGTTTACTTTCGCGCTAAACACATTACTATCCTGCTCCTCGGGAGTATCGGCATATAGCCTGATCGTATCGCGGTATTTACCGCCTAATAATTGGTAAGCTGGTACACCATAGGCTTTACCGGCCAGGTCCCACATAGCCATTTCGACCGCGCAAACACCTCCGCCCTGGCGGCCATGAAAACCAAATTGTTTAATACTTTTAAATAGCATTTCAACACTGCAAGGGTTCATACCCAAAATGCGGCTTTTAAGCATTAGCGCATATCTTACATCTGCCCCATCCCGCACCTCGCCCAAACCATAAATACCCTGGTTAGTGTCTATACGAATAATTGGGCAGCGGCCTGTCGTCGTCATAGGCACGCAATAGCGCATATCGGTAATTTTTAGTTCGGATGGCGCACTGTTGCGGTTAACTTTTGAAGTTGATTGTGCCAGGGTATCTTCAATAGGCGAAAACATAAATCCGCCCAATGCCAAACCACCGCCCAATGCTGTTTTCTTTAAGAAATCGCGCCGGCCATCGTGTTGGTTATCAACATCCGATTTTCCGGGCTCATTATTTTTGGCGATGTATTTTTTAAATAAGTTCTTCATCATTTACTATTTTAGGTTTGCTTGTTATAAATGTATGATTATTCAACTATTAAATAGGCAACATAACCGGTTGGTACCGATTAACGAACCGGCTGAATTTGTTTCTACTTCAAGAAAAACAAAAATTTGAAACAAATTAGCTGCTAAAACGTAGTAGTATATTTGTACTCCAATTTCCTATATTTATATTTAAATTCCGATCCGTAATTTATTTTATATTCTAATTCTATGTATTATTTATGAGCCGGGGTAATACTCTCGACTTGCTTATTTGCGCTGAAAAGACTGTGAGGATTAATATCACCAATATTTTAATGCCGAATTTTATATCATAAGAGCAAGAAATTTTTATGGACGATAAGCTTAACGAAGATGCGTCATTCGCGCAAAAAAACCTATTTGACCTAATCATTGAAAATCTTCCCGATCAAATTTATTTAAAGGATGCAGAAAGCCGCTTTATCCTCTGCAATACGCCGGTGGCACATAATGCCGGGTTTAAATCGCCGCAGGAAGTGATAGGAAAAACAGATCTTGATCTTTATCCTCACGAAGCTGAGCAGTTTTTTAATGATGAACAATCATTAATGAAGTTAGACCGGTCGCTTATTAATCACGAAGAACAGTTTTTGGACAAGGAAACCAATGAATTACGCTGGAATTTAAGCACTAAAGTGCCTATTAAAAACAATAAAGGTAAAGTAGTGGGTTTATTAGGCATAAACCGGGATATTACCCAAATGAAGAAAGCGCTGCTGGAACGCGAAGAAATAATGGCCAACCTGGTTCAGCACAACAAGGAACTGGAACAGCTAACTGCCATGCTTTCTGAACAATCGCAGAAATTGGACAAACATGCTAAAGATTTAGAAAACCTTAATAAAACGCTTTTGCAAGTTGCCTGGTCAAATTCGCATGAGCTAAGAAAACCGCTGTGTTCTATTCTCGGCTTGATCACTTTATTGAAACAAACAAACAATGAACGGGAAAGAAAAAAGCTGATCAAATTGATGGAAACCTGTTCAATAGAACTTGATGGAGTTATAAAACAGAACGATAAAATAGTAACCTCACTTGAAATACCTGAAGATTGATAATGTATTTTTGGCAAATAGCTGTTCACAAAGTGTTCACGAGCGTTCACGCTCAAAAACGTGAACACCTTCATTCATTGATTATCAATAAGTTATAAAAATCGGTGTACTTGAACTTACGCCGGCGGAACATCATTAGGTGGCATCAATTTGTAAGCAGATCGTGCATATAGCAGCCATTTTCCGTTTACTTTTTTCCATACCTGCATTACGCCTAAGGCTGTTTTTCCGGGATCTTTTCCAACATTTTTAATATCGCCGTAAAGCCGGTGTGTTACCGTTGCTGTATTGCCGCTAACATGTATCTCCAGTTTGGTAATTGCAATTTTGGTAAAGGTCCATGTTTTGGTAGCTAATGAATCAACGAAGCCCGAGCGGGTTTGTATCACATCCATCGAGTGTGCGTAATGAAGGTCGGGCAAGGTCAACCTGTTAAGCGCAGCCCTGTCGCCAGCCACCATGGCTTTGCGCAGCGCTTCAACTTGTTTTTCTATTGCTTTCTGATCGGCGCTTTGTGCAAAAGCGGTTATGGTAAATAACGAAAGAATAAGGAATAATCCTGTTAACTTTTTCATGTGGTTTATTTTGGTTTTTATAATTAAAGCGAAAGTAGTTTGCTGTTGGCAGATATACAAACTTACACGGTATTTTTTTAGCGACAATTCACCCCCTGCCTGCCGGCAGGCAGGTTTTACCTCCAAATCACTCCAAATAATAATGCCCTATACAATTTAACCCTTCATCCAACTCATAAATAAGTGGTACGGCTGTGGGCAATTCCAACACAGTAACTTCTTCGTCGGTAAGGTTATCAATATATTTAATTAACGCCCGCAGGCTATTACCATGCGCACAAATAATTACCTTTTCGTTTCTGCGGATAGCCGGTATGATGGTTTCGTTCCAAAAGGGTAATACCCTATCCATTGTTTGGCTTAAATTTTCGGTTAAAGGCAGTTCGCGTTCGGTCAGATTTTTATAACGGATGTCATGGCCGGGGTAACGTTCATCTTCTTTGGTAACGGGCGGCGGGTCTTCATTAGGGTCCCTGCGCCATTTTTGCACCTGGGCCTCGCCATATACGGCAACGGTCTCGTCTTTGTTAAGCCCTTGCAAAGCGCCATAAAAACGCTCATTCAACCGCCATGACTTTTCAACGGGTATCCATAAACGATCCAGTTCATCCAGTACAATATGTAATGTTTTAATAGAGCGTTTTAACAAGGAGGTAAATGCTATGTCAAAATCATAATTATGCTTTTTCAACAATTGTCCCGCCCTCCTGGCTTGCAGGAAGCCTTCTTCCGATAGGTCAACATCTGTCCAGCCGGTAAAGCGGTTTTGCTGGTTCCACACGCTTTCGCCGTGGCGTATCAATACTAATTTTTGCATATACAAGGTAAACCCTGCCTGACGGCGGGCAGGGTTAAAGTTATTAAACCATTTTTAATATTGATAAATGATTTTAATTCATTTAAATTGCAACATAAACCATTATAAACCAAACCATTTATGACAACAATTACTCCTGTTAAGGATGGCATAGCCAATCCTGCGCCGCTTGGGCTTTGTGCCTTTGGCATGACAACCGTTTTATTGAACATTCACAATTCCGGCTGCTATGAAATGAACTCCATGATATTAGCAATGGGCATATTTTATGGCGGACTGGCACAAGTAATTGCCGGTATTACCGAAGCTAAAAAAAATAATACTTTTGGCTTTACGGCTTTTATATCCTATGGCTTTTTCTGGCTGTCGCTTGTTGCATTAATTGTAATACCTAAGTTAGGGTGGGTTGCGGCGCCGGCGGGTTCTGCTATGGTAGCTTACCTGGTAATGTGGGGTTTGTTTACCTTTTGCCTGTTTTTTGGTACCTTAAAATTAAATCGCGCGTTGCAGTTTGTTTTTGGTTCACTTACTATTTTGTTTGCCTTACTGGCTATTGGCGATGCAACCGAAAATAAAAGTATTACCCATTTAGCCGGGTATGAAGGTATAATTTGCGGCGCATCGGCAATTTATACAGGTATTGCACAGGTACTTAATGAACTTTATGGTAAAACCGTGTTGCCAATTGGCCCGGTAAATAGCTAAATTGCACAAGTGAAAGATTTTAAAAAATATTATATCATTCCGGCTTCGCCGGAAGAAGTTTATATGGCACTCACCAACCCGCTCACTATTGAATTATGGACCGGTGATACGGCAGAAATGTCGACCGAGCCTGGGTCGGAATTTTCTATGTGGGATGGAAGTATTGTTGGCAAGAACCTTGAGTTTGAGCCAGATAAAAAGATAGTGCAGCAATGGTATTTCGACGGGCAGCCTGAACCATCTATTGTTACCATTAAACTGCACCCTGATAAAGCAGGAACATCAGCCGAATTGCGGCATACCAATATACCCGATTCGGGTTACGATGATTTTGTTGATGGATGGAACAACAGTTATTTTGGCGCGTTGATAGATTTTTATGAGGGGTAATGCCCATCAAGTAAAAACGTTTTAAACAACAAAAGCCGCCCAATAATTGAGCGGCTTTTATATGTATATTATAGGAGTTTAAAATAAAGTGAACTCCACACGGCGGTTTATCTGACGGCCCTTTGCAGTTTTATTGGTTGCAATGGGTTGGTTTTTTCCGTAACCGGTAGCTTCTATGGTTGAAGGGTTAGCGCCCTTACTTACCAGGTAATTTTTAACAGACTCTGCACGATTTTTAGACAACTTTAAATTATAATCATCTGATCCTACATTATCAGTATGCCCGGCTAATTTTAGGCTGAAATTTTTCTCAACCAATAATTGAGCTACCCTATCCAAACTTGGGAATGAATGAGGGCGGATAGTAGCTTTATTAAAATCAAATTCCAGGTTCCTGATAGCTTCTTTAACTATTTTCCTGTCTTCTTCAGTTATATAAACTTTAACATCAGGTTTTGGAGTAACAGCAGGAGGGATAACAACAACAGGAAGCGGACAGCCTGAACCGTCTACTTTAACACCCGCAGGTGTACCCGGGCATTTATCAAAGAAATCAGCGACGCCATCGTTATCGCTATCTGTGGTATATTTAGCCAGGTTAGCGTTCATTGCGTCCATATCGGCTCTCAACTTAGCATTCATCGCTTTTTGCGCATCAAGCTGTTTTTGCAGCCTAATTTCTTCCATAGTATATTCGTCATGTATGGACGCTATAGGGTTAGCCCATTCTATGCTTGGTTTTGATTTTTTACCAAATGTATATTCTAAACCGGCATAACCATAAGCATAATGGCTCATTACAGGATATTGATTGGCACCATTAAAACTGCTTCCATCAATAAAGTTTTCGTTATAGCCTAAGTTTAAAGCTAACGGATCAGCTATTCTGAATTTCACCCCTGTTCCAACTGGTATAACAAGATTTGATGAGTTAAATGAAGCCGATGTAGTTGTAGTAATACCGGGGGTAACAGCGCCGTAAACAGTAGGCGTATAATATACCACACCCACACCTCCGGTCATATAAAAGCTAACAGCATTTTTGCGGCGCAAATAATTAACTGTAGCCACATTTAATACTCCACTTAAACTAAACTGACTATATTTGGTGCTGAAACTGGTGTAATGCTGTCCATATATATCAGTAACATAAAGTTGATTGTCTTTCACTCCTCCTTTTACCATTCCGCCGTTATAATCAAATTGAATACCGAATGCATGTACAACTTGATCCCTTAGGGATACGCCCCAACCAAGTGTGGGTGTCCAATGATCGAAACCATTGTGCCCGCCAGTGGCAAGCAACAGTGATGGGGCGCCCAGATTAGCGCCTATTGACCACGTACGATACGAATCAATACTGGAGAAGGGTTTTACATATTCTGTGTTATTTTCAGTATCAGAAGTTTGGGCAAATACGCTGCCGCCTAACAATAACCCGGTAATGAGTAAGGCAGCCTTTTTTAAATTTAATTTCATGATTGATTTTTTTGGTTTGGTTTGCTATTCATAAAGCAAACGTTACCTTCCTTAGGCAACATTGGTGCCATGTGCAAAAAAATCAACAGATCAGGCAGGAAACATCCCGGTTTTTATTAGCCTAAAGCGGTCATACCCTCTAAAATAAGAAGTGAAAATTTAATAATATTCTATTGCCCGGCTTTTTAATAAAAAATATAATGGGTCTAAATAGTATACAGTATTGTATGATTAGAGTGATGAAATAAAAAAAGCACGATTGGTTAAACCGCGCTTTTTTCTAAAGCTTGTGTAATATCAGCTATAATATCTTCTGCCTTTTCAAGGCCTGTAGAAATACGGATCAGCCCGGGAGTAATGCCCACACCCAATCTTTCCGCATCAGTTAGCCGCGAGTGTGTGGTACTTGCCGGGTGCGATGCGATACTGCGGGTATCACCCAGGTTGGCTGTTACCGACAGCATTTGTAAAGCATTTAAAAATTTACGGCCCGCCTCCAGCCCACCTTTTATTTCCATACAAAATACGCCTCCGCCCATTGTCATCTGTTTTCTAGCGATAGCATACTGTGGGTGGCCCTCCAGGAATGGATATTTTACCCATGCTACATTAGGGTTCTTTTGTAAAGTTTCGGCAACCTTTAGTGCGTTCTCGCAATGCCGCTGCATACGCACATCAAGCGTTTCTAAACTTTTGCTCAATATCCACGCGTTAAAAGGCGACATTGCCGGGCCGGTATTTCTGCAAAACAGGTAAATTTCTTTGATGAGGTCGGCACGGCCAACAATTACACCACCCAATACCCTGCCCTGCCCGTCTATCCATTTTGTTGCGGAATGTATTACCAGGTCTGCACCATATTTAATTGGTTTTTGCAGTAATGGTGTGGCAAAGCAGTTATCTACATTTAAAATAAGTTTATGTTTTTTGGCGAATTTACTGGTCCATTCCAAATCAAGCACTTCTAATTGCGGGTTGGTGGGTGTTTCCAGGTATATCATTTTTGTATTGGGCTGTACAGCTGCTTCCCAGGCCGCCTCATCACCGGCAGGAACTAACGTACAGGTAATACCATACCGTGGCAGGTATTTGGTAACCAGCGTGTAGGTACTTCCAAAAACAGAACTACAGCTTATTATATGGTCGCCCTGTTTAAGCAGCGCGAAAAAAGCTCCGAATATGGCGCTCATCCCGGTTGAAGTTGCAAAACCATCTTCAGCTCCTTCAAGTGCGCACATCTTGTCTACAAATTCATCTACATTGGGATTGCTGAAACGGCTGTAAATATTATCGTCCGATTCATCAGCGAAAGCGGCTCGCATAGCTTCGGCTTCATCAAACACAAAGCTGCTGGTTAAATATAAAGGCGTGGAATGTTCCTGCTGAGCGGTTCTTTCCGTTTGGATGCGTATAGCCTGGGTTATAGGGTCTAATTTAGATGACATGGGTATAAGGTATTTATAATTTATGCTGGGTGTATAAACACCTGCGTTTTAATTTCGGCGCCTGCTTTTTCTAAGGTCGCAGAAACCGAACAATATTTATTAATTGACAAGTCGACGGCTTTAACTGCTTTATCGTGGTCAATATCGCCGTATAAGTGAAATTCAATGGTAATATCTTTCCATAAGGCGGGCTCTTTACCCACTTCACGACCACCATTTATTACCATTTTATAATCTTTAACTTCCTGGCGCTGTTTCTTTAAAATAGCGATCACATCAATAGCCGAGCATCCGCCCAGCCCCATTAACAGCATTTGCATAGGGCGTACGCCATAATTCTGGCCGCCGCTTTCGGGGCTGCTATCCATATTAACGGTATGTCCGTTTTCGTCGCTGGCGGCAAAGCCAAAATCGCCATGCACACGTGAAAGTTGTATCGTAGGCATAATATATAGTATTACGAGCGTGCTAAGTTATAACTTTTGAGGGAGTAAATTTTGAACTAAGTCAACATTTCTGTAATTTTAAAAACATCTGACTGTAAAATACGGGCATGAAAAAATTGTTGTTTGTTATATTATTCACCTGCTCTGCATCTCTTGGTTTTGGGCAAAAACACCTCATATCGTACGAAGACATCAAATACCTTTTACACAACAACCTTCAAAAAGCCGATACCTTTTTAATGGCCAAGGGCTATATCCTCGCGGTTAAAAATACCAAAACAAAAAACAGGGAGTATACACTGCCTATAAAAGGGGGTACCCACATTACTGTTAGCTTACGATCAGACGGAAAGAAATTGTTTATGGAACTGGAAACTAACGCCATAGAACAATATGACCTGATCAATAATTCTATTTCACAATACATACATACCGAAGGAAGTATTGGCGACGTGCAAACCTACACCATTAAGGATTTTTGCAATATTTATATTACCGTTAACGAATCTGTACCCTATGACCCCATGAAAAAGGACTATATTATGCAAATAGTACCTGATAAAAGCGTTACGGCGTATGATTGAACCGCCCGCTATCTCCTATCTTTAACAGGAATAACCACTTTCAACCCTGACCATATCTCGTCAACAGCGCAAACTTTTATATCAACCAGGCCTATGCTGATGGCATAGTTCCTGATCATATCTTCCGTTACATTCGTTATTACTTTCGATGATTTTTTTGGCCATGATACCCAGATCATACCATCTGGTATGATCTGCTTTTTAACAAAGGCAACAAGCTTACAAGCTCATCTTCCTGTTTGGTAAAAAAATGAATGAAATTCTTTTGTACACTATCATTGTCTTCAAAACGTACATCAATAGGAAAATCGGTAAATAATTCGAGGTAATACAGCGGCGCGTTTACCAGCTTGATGCTATAATCTGGTTTTATACCTAATTTCTTTGCCAGCGGCGTACCCGAATAGCCTGCGGATTTTAGTAAGTCCATACGCTAATAAACTTGTCCTAAATGATGTTTTAAATGATCAACATAGTCCTTCGCCAGCCATTCAACGGTGCGCAATTTTATCTCATTTTTATCATTATCGCACCGCGCGCTTAGCCTGTTAGCCGGATAGTTTTTCAACACCCTGATAATTTGCTCGTTCAGCAGTTTCCATAACAGCAATATCTCGGTTATTTCGGCATCCTGGTAATGCTGTGCCTCAACCCATTCCACCTGTTCATATATCAGCTTAAAGTTTTCTTCGTAAGTGCATCGCACAAAGCGCTGCAAATTAATTTGAGCACTGTCAATTAAATGCCCCATGATCTCTTTTTTCGACCACTTATCCGCCGCCGGTTTATGTTCCCAGTTTATTGCTTGCAAGTCGCTGGTTAACAAATCGCCTACGGCGGTGGTCAATTGTTGTATGGTATCTTTCACTTTTAAAAATATCAAATTTCAGATTGAAGATAATTAAATCATCAAACAAAATGTTCATCAATCAAAATCATTTGCATATTTTCACATTTGCATATCCCTGCCTGCGGTAGGCAGGTGCACATCACTATATGGCATTAAATTATATTTGGATATTTTTCTTCCTAATCGCCTTTACTATCGGCCTTGTTAAGTTGATATTTTTTGGCGACACCGAAATATTTCGATTAATGGCCGAGGGTACGCTCGACACCAGCAAATCGGCAGTTATGGATATTGCCCTGCCGTTAGTTGGTATCATGTCTTTATGGTTAGGTATTATGAAAATAGGTGAAAAAGCCGGGGCCATCAATTTTCTTTCACGAATTGTAGGGCCGTTTTTTAACCGTCTTTTTCCCGAAGTGCCTAAAGACCACCCGGCAGTTGGACAAATGATATTAAATTTTTCTGCCAATTTCCTGGGCCTTGATAATGCCGCTACTCCTTTTGGATTAAAAGCAATGAATGGTTTACAAGAATTGAATAAAGAGAAAGATACTGCGTCAAACGCGCAGATCATGTTTACCGTGCTGCATGCTTCTGGCTTAACCATTTTACCTATCTCCATTATTGCGCAGCGGGCTATTTATCATTCAAAGGACCCTACCGACATTTTTTTACCCTGCATTATAGCAACTTATGCTGCTACCCTCGCGGGCTTGATAGTAGTGAGCATTAAGCAAAAAATAAACCTGTTTGACAGGGTTGTATTAAGCTGGCTGGCCGTGATTACCGGTTGTATAGGGCTGTTGGTTGTATATTTTACCTTGTATTTAACCAAAGCGCAAATAAGCTCCTTTTCAACCATATTTAGTAATATGGTTTATATTATTATACCTGTAATATTTATTTTAGGGGGGATGCGCAAAAAAATAAATGTATTTGAAGCATTTATTGAGGGTGCGAAGGAGGGTTTTGAGGTATCCGTAAAGATTATTCCCTACCTGGTGGGGTTGCTGGTTGCGGTAAGTTTGTTCAGAACATGCGGTGCGCTAACTTATATGGGCGAGGCATTTAAATGGGTGTTTAGTTATTTTCATAATATAGATACACGTTTCACTGATGTTTTACCCATCGCTTTTTTGCGGCCTCTAAGCGCTTCGGGTGCGCGCGCTATGATGCTTGATAATTTAAAAAACTTTGGCCCCGATAGTTTTATCGGGCACTTGTCAAGCGTATTATATGGCAGTGCCGATACAACATTTTATATTTTGGCGCTGTATTTTGGTGCCGTGAACATCAAGAAAACACGCTACGCCTTACCTGCAATGCTGATAGCCGATTTTTTCGGAATTGTTACGGCTATCTTGATCTCCTACCTGTTTTTTGGGTGATGTATAAATAAAAAAGCAGACCGAAACTGCTCCCGGCCTGCTTAATCATTCTAAAACAATCACCTCTTAACTTTAGAAGTATCTTTGATAAACTATGTAACTAAATATTGTAGTCAAAAGTATTAATAAGTTGGTTGATAACGTTAAAAAATAGTTGTTTTTTACGACAAGGTGACAGTATTTGAACCCTCTTAATACATTAAACCTTTTACAAATATATCAACCAGCAGCAGGCGCTTGGCGTGTATTTCATCCAGGTGTTCTTTTTGAGGGAACATTACTTTTTTATGTGATATAGCGCTCACCCTTACGCCATGTAGTGCGTCGAGCAGCAGATCGACAATTTCACCGGGGTTTTCAACAGGTTTTATCCTACCCTTTTCAGCTTCCAATTGTATGGCAGTGCTTAACAATATCATTTCGGCCTGGTGTATCTCTGTTATTATTTCCCAAATGGTATCGGGCAGGTTTTGTTCGTTTAGCCTGAAAAAATCAAAAAAATTATAATTTTTTACCACAAAATCATGCTGTGTATTTATCTGCGATACAAAGGCGTCTTTAAGGTCAGTGAATTTATTAAGCCGGTTCTGCAGATTGTCCAGGTATTCCCCGGCCAGTTTACGCATTACAGCAATATATAACTGACTTTTATCAGGGAAATAATAATATAGCAACGCTTTGGAGAGTGAAAGGTCGCCGGCTATTTCATTCATGGTTGTTTTGGAGTAACCATAATGTAAGAAACGCTGATAGGCTGCCTCTAATATCTTCTCCCTTTTTATGTCCTGCTGATCGCTTCCCGAACTCATTGTAGATTGTTTACTCCGAAACTGACTAATTAAACAAATTTATCAAAAATTCTACAATATCACCTCTATAACTGGCCCACCGGGCTTAAACTATCAAAATTGATACATAAATTACATTTAGATTAGGTTTGGATTAAGATGCAGACCGTAAAATAAAAAAATCGAATGATAAAGTATGGCATACTCTATCATTCGATTTTTGGTGTTGGGTATCCAATATTTAATTACACAGCCACCATTTCGGGCTCTGCAAGTATTTCTTTCTTCTTTTTACTGAACCTTGATTTTATCCTGTAACGGATCAGGTACATACATGGTACCAGTATGAGGGTAATTATGGTTGCAAAACCCAACCCGAATATCATTGTCCATGATAACGGCCCCCAGAAAGCAACGTTGTCGCCGCCAAAGTAAATATGCGGTTTAAACGAAGTGAACAAGCCCACAAAATCAATATTAAAGCCTACTGCTAATGGCACCAAACCTAATATAGCCGCTGTAGCTGTTAACAATACCGGGGTCATACGGGTACGGGCTGCTTCTACAACTGCGTCGTGTATGGTTGCTCCCTGTTCCATTAACAGGTCGGTAAACTCTACCAGCAATATACCGTTACGTACCACAACTCCGGCCAACGCTATAATACCGATTCCCGTCATTACGATAGATATGGTCATACCGCAAAGCGTTACTCCTAATAATACACCGATAATACTGAAGAATATCTCGCTTAAAATAATGAGCGTTTTGCCAATTGAGTTAAACTGCATCATTAATATAACCAGTATCATTATAAACGCGGTCAATAGTGCTGATCCCAGGAAACTGGCTGCTTCCTGCTGGTCTTCCTGTTCACCGCCAAACCTTACTGAAGTACCTAAAGGCAATTTAAAGTTTTTAGTTGCCTGTGCTATATTGGCGTTCACCTCGTTTGTATTATAACCACCCAGCACATTTGATGTCAAGGTAAGCACCCGCTTTTGCTGTTTATGTTTAATATTAGCATAGGTATTGGTGAACCTCACATCTGAAAAAGCGGAGATAGGAACCTGCCTTATAGCGCCGCCGCTTGCCATATCCCGGTAAGTTATCTTCATATTGCGTATGGCATCAATGTCATTACGCTGGTCGGCTTCGGCACGCACAGTTATGGGATAATCATCCTCCTTGGTATTCCTGAAATCGGCAGATTTGGCCCCATAGATCGCGGCACCTAATGATTGCGTGATCTGGTTGCTGCTTATACCCTCACGATTGGCCCGCTCCCTGTCTATATCAAATACAATTTCGGGTTTATCACTCTCCACATCAGCACGCAAATCTTCAATACCCTGTACCTGCTGCGCGAGATAATTCTTTAAGCGGCTGGCCGTATGTACCAGCGAATCAAGGTTATCGCCAGCCAGCTCGATACTTATGGGTTTTTGGGTTGGAGGCCCGCTTGCTTCCTGGTTCACGGCTACCTGTGCTCCCGGAATACCCCTAACCACCTTCCTGATGTTTTCCATAACAACTTTGGTGCTTTTACCATTCCTTTTTCCAAATTCAACAAAAGCAACGGTAACCTTACCCCTGTTAAAGTAGGTTCCCTGATCTTCATCCTGCGGATCGGTCACCCCCACTGAAACGTTCGAAATAATAGAGGATATAATACCTGTATCGGGCTGAACTACTTTAGTAACACGGTCTTCCAGTTCTTTGGTTATCTTGTTGGTATACACCTGGTCGGTACCAATAGGTAACGTGAGGTAAACATATACAAAGTTGGGATCGCTCGACGGGAAGAATTCCACTTTTGGCGACCGTGCAATCATAAAACCTATAGTTAGAAAAAATAACACGATCAGGCCCATTAAAACCTGCCATGGGCGCTTAACAGCGCGTTCGAGCCATTTGGCATACCAATTCTGGAACCTGGGCCATAATTTTTTCTGGAACGCATCAATAACCCTTAGTAAAACAAAATGATTTAAGAGATATAAAAAGGTTACAAACACTACCAGGTTACCGATACCAACATTGATGAGGTAACTAAAAGCGGCCAATACAGCAAATACGATTACGGTTACAATAACCGGGCGCGTAAATTTAGGGTTGTCATGTTCACCTTCATGATGGGGCTTCATAAAATCAACCGCGAATACCGGGTTAATAATATACGCCACTAGTAAAGAAGCCAGTAAAGTAATGATGAGTGTAATAGGTAAAAAGAACATAAAGTGCCCTATCAAACTATTCCAGAATGCCAGTGGGATAAATGGCGCAAGGGTGGTCATAGTGCCTGAAAATACCGGCAGGAAAACCTCCCCGGTGGCAATCTTGGCGGCCTGTTTAATAGGCACGGCGCCATTGTTAAAAATACGGTGCGTATTCTCAATAACTACAATAGCATCATCAACTACAATACCCAACGCTAACAGGAACGAGAATAATACGATCATGTTCAGCGTAAACCCAATCCACGGCATTACTAAAAATGCTATAAAACAGGATAGCGGCACCGAAAGAGCCACAAACACCGCGTTACTTACCCCCATAAAAAACATCAGGATAACTGTAACCAATATAAAACCTATAATAATGGTGTTGATAAGGTCGTGTAGCGTAGTACGCGTTTTATCAGACTGATCGCCGGTAATGGTAATATTTAAACCTTTCGGGAAAACTGTTTTTTGCTTTTGCGCTACCAGCGCCTTTATCTTATCTGATGCCTGTATCAGGTTTTCGCCCGTTCTTTTTGATATGTTTAAAGTAATTACATTTTTACCATATAGGCGGGCATAGCTTTCCTGGTCCTGGAAGGCGTCCTTTACCTCGGCAATATCATGCAGGTATATAGATTGCCCCTTAGGGTTACGGATAACCATAGCGGCTACCTGGTCGGCATTTTTAAAGTCCTGTTTAATATCAATGGTACGCTGTACGCCATCAATTTTAACTGTACCCGCCGACGCGATAACGTTTTCGGTACCCACCGCCTGGATAATATCGCCAAAGCTAACCTCGGCAGCAGCCATTTTATTCATATCCACGTTGATCTGTATCTCGGGCTTTAACGCCCCAACCTCGTCAACTTTTGATATTTCTCTTAAACTCTCAATATCATCCTTTAAATTATCGGCATACTCCTTTAATTTTTTCAGGTCATAATCGCCTGAAATATTAACGTACAGAATAGGAAGGTCTGATACATTTATATCTGATACCGCTGTCTCTTTCAGGTTGTCATCGCCCTGCGGAAGGTCGGGCTTCGCTTTATCAACAGCATCTTTTACTTCCTGTTTGGCCTCCTTAATATCAACGTTAGCGTTAAATTCAGCAACTATAAGCGAAACGCTTTGATAGGAATTTGACGTTACCTTTTTTAAGCCCTTAAGTGATTTTAGCTGTTTTTCTAACTGCTTGGTTACCAATATTTCCACATTCTGCGGCGATGCCCCTTTAAATAGTGTGGATACATATATTTTAGGTATGGTAATGTCCGGGAAGTTTTCCTTCGGCAAATTATTATAGCTGATTAGGCCCAGCACGGTAATAAAAAACACCAGCGCATACACTGCTGTTTTATTCTCAATTGCCCAGCTTGCCGGTTTAAATTCTTTATTCAGATCTTTCATTTTAGATCAAATTTTTAGTGTGATTAATTAACCGACTGTATAATTCTTACTTTGTCACCATCTTCAAGGTCGCTGGCGCCGGCAGTTATTACCTGGTCGCCTTGAGCCAGGCCTGATACTATTTCAGATAAACCGCCATAGCTTGAGCCAACTTTAATATTTTTACGTTTGGCAATACCGTTTTCGTTAACAAATACGTAATCGCCCTGTTCTGATTTTTGAACCGTGTTTAACGGAATAACAATAGCACTGTTGCTGCTATAATCGGCAATTTTTATTGTCGCGGTCATGTTAGGGCGGAGGGTTCTGCGCGACGGTAAAGCGATCTCGATAGCAAAGCTGCGTGATGTTGGGTCAATTACTTTGGCCACAAAAGTCAGTTTGGTAGTTAATGAGTCGTTAGCATCGGGCACCAGTACCTTTACATTATCACCCTGGTTTATACGGCTCGCGTATGATTCAGGAACATCGGCCTTAACTTTCAGGTTATCAGCATTTACAATGCGTATACCTGTAACACCCGGTTGTGCCACCTGGCCCATTTTCAGGTCCATCTGGTCAATGCTGCCATCAATTGGCGAAGTAATGCGGTAAAGATCGGCTTGCTGGCGAAGCATGGATATTTGCTTATCGGCGCTTTGCATTTGCGTTTGCGCCTGCAAATACTGCACTTCGGTACCTATTTTTTGATCCCATAGGTTTTTTTGGCGCTGAAATAAAGTATGCGCCAATGCTGCCTGGGTTTCGGCTTGTGATATGTTTTCTTTTAATACGCTGTTATCCAGCTGCACCAAAACCTGCCCGCGATGAACGTGATCACCGGGTTTAATATAGATACTGGTAATTACACCCGGCGATTGCGGATAGGCCATTACGTTATCCTTCGCGTCAATTTTACCCTGTATATCAACATAATGGGTAAACTTGCCCGCCTTTACCGGCAAAGCGCTTACATCGATACTTTTGGTTGAATCCTGGGTGCCTGTTGAGCCTTGCAGCGCGGCAATTTTTGAGTTTATTTCGGCCGCCTGTTTTTTAAGATCGGCCAATTCTGTTGCTTTATCTTTTGGTTTTGGCGAACATGCTGCCAAAAACACAAGGGCTGGTATGTATACTAATTTTTTCATTTTTATGGTATAAAGTTGTTGAGTTTAGTTAATGTGTGCGTATGCCTTTTCCAGGTCTACTTTGTTTATTAAAGCATTGTATAGCGCCTGTATATATTGATTATCCGCGTTTTCCAATTCGGTTTGCGCCTGTGTAACCTCAATGCTTGAACCCACCCCCTGCGCGTATTTAATTTTTGATACCCGTAATACTTCCTGGGCCAGTTCGCGACTGCGCTTTTGGTTATTCAGCGATTGTATGCTGTTATCAAACATGATCTGCGCGGCGCTTGCCTGTAAATTGAGCGCGTTTCTAACATTGTACAGATCATTTTGCGCTTTTTGTACATTGATCTCTGTTTGTCGTAACTGGTTAACGCGCTGCCCCCCGCTAAATATCGGGATACTTAAATTTACCCCAATATAGCTGTTAGGGTAACCATGGTTATACAAGTATTTCATTTGATTTTCCTGGAACACATCCCCAAAACCTCCGGTTAAAACAAATGTGGGCAGGTAAGCTGCTTTTTTGCTTTTTACATCCAACTGGTTAAGTTTTACATTGGTTTCTAATAACTTATATTCTATCCGGTTATGATAAAATGCGGTATCAATAGTATTTTGTGCAACCTTTTGATCTAAATTTATACTCTCCAGTTTATCGGTTAAGGTTATCTCCTGTTGTATGGGCATTCCCATCTGGAACTTAAGCATTTCGTAATTCAATACCAGGGCACGGGCAACATTATCCCTATTGGTAACCAGGTTGTTGTATTGAACAGCCAGGCGGTCAACATCAATTTTTTCAACAAAGCCTTGTTTGTTTTGCTGGGTAGTTTGATCAAACTGCTGTTTTAGCTGGGCAATATTGGCATCCAGCAGTTTTATCTGCTCATTGCTTACCAATACCTGGTAATATGCTTTGGTTACATTAACATTGGTTTCAATTTTTGAACGAACCAAACTGCGTTGCGAAAGTTCTTTAAAAGTTTTAACAGCCTCCAAACCCACTATAAAAGTTCCGCTGAACAACAACTGGCTCGCCTGAATAGAATAGGTATTGTTGTACTTAACAGCTCCAAACGGAAATTGGATCAACGGGGCTTTCAGATCTATCGGGGTAACAAAAATGTTGGGGCCAACTGACGCCGGCGGTTTCAGAAAATCCTGGAACGATGCTGTGCCGTTTACCTGGGGCAAGCCGGTGCCAATGGTTTCCTTTACTTTATACTCGGCGCTTTTTACGTCAAGCCCCGCGTTTTTTACCGAATCCTGGTGTTCGTAGGCGTATCTTATACAATCGGCCAGGCTAAAGTTTGGCGCTGGTGCCTGTTGCGCATACCCACCTAAAGTTATGGTACATATTAAGGTAGCTGTTAAAAAAATATATTTCATTGTTATGATATTGTGTTTGGTTTGATGTTTCATTTTTTATTTCATTCAAATTAACTTACCGGTTTTGACAACCTTATGTCAGCAGGAAATTATTCATTCGGTATATTTTTAAATTGATTTAACAGTTTGTAACCCTTCAACGTACAAATACCATAATTAAAATGCTCTAAAAACTGGTACTGTACCTTCCAGGTACTAAAATCGGCTATGGGGAACAAAGCTGTATTAAATCCCATTTCTACCTGTGAAACACGCATTCTTGCTATTATTTTTACATCAATCTCGGGCCTTATGTACCCCTGGTTAATGCCTTTTGTTAAAAGCTCTTCTAAAGTATGGACCAATACATGTGCCTTAAAATCCTGGAACTGTTTCCAGGCTTCAGGGTGATATTTTTGCAGGTCATGTATCACAATGGGGTTGATCCTTGAAAATATTTCTTCCGAGCATTTCATCATATTGATCATCTCTTCGATCACATTCCCCGATTTACCGATAATGGCACACATCTGGTCTTCATCATCCTGCAGCTTTTTCTTTACCAGCGCCAGTACCAACTCGTTTTTATCCTTAAAGAACTGGTATATGGTTTTTTTTGACATGCCTAAATGTTTGGCAATATCATCCATGGTTACGCTTTTTATCCCTGCTTGTAAAAACAGGTCCTCACCCCCTTGTATTATCCTATCGGTCTGAACCATTGACTTCATTGGTCAAAACTATGGAAACATTTTTAGATTTCAAAGTTTCCATTTGAAAAAAGTTTTTAACATATGTTTACCGACAGTTTGTGTTATACCTCAAAAAAGCTATTTATTTTGAAATTGTTACCTTTGCGTAAATTACCAACCATGACACTCACACCTCTTTCTGCAATATCCCCTATTGATGGCCGCTACCGGAATACTACCGCTAAACTTGGCGAATATTTTTCGGAATACGCTCTGATCAAATACCGGGTATTTGTTGAGATCGAATATTTCATAGCCCTGCACCGGCACCCATTGCCGCAATTACAAAATTTAGATAAAAATGTGCCCGAAAAGTTACGGGATATATACAGAAATTTTACCGACACGGATGCGCAAAGTATAAAAGATATAGAGAAAATAACCAATCATGATGTTAAAGCGGTTGAATACTTCATCAAACAAAAGTTCGATGTGTTGAACCTACAGGCCTATAAAGAGTTTATCCATTTCGGCTTAACCTCGCAGGATATTAATAATACCGCTATACCCTATACTTTTAAACTGGCATTGAACGAGGTTTACTATCCCGCTATTAATGAATTGGTTAACCTGCTTAAAAAATATGCTGTCGAATGGGACAAAGTACCCATGCTGGCCCATACCCACGGTCAGGCCGCGTCGCCTACCCGTTTGGGAAAAGAGATACAGGTGTTTATTGAGCGCCTGGAAAATCAATTGCACCAGCTAAGGCAAATACCGTCATCAGCCAAATTTGGCGGGGCTACAGGTAATTTTAACGCGCACCATATAGCCTACCCGAAAATTGACTGGAAAGCATTCGGCGATAGTTTTGTGAACGATACGCTTGGTTTGAACCGCTCGCAATTCACTACCCAAATAGAGCATTACGATAATTTTGCCGCGCAATGCGACGCGTTAAAAAGGATAAATACAATTCTTATAGACCTTGACAGGGATATGTGGGCATACATATCAATGAACTATTTTAAGCAGCAAATAAAAGCGGGCGAAATAGGCTCATCGGCCATGCCGCATAAGGTTAACCCGATTGATTTTGAAAACTCGGAAGGAAACCTGGGTTTAGCCAACGCGCTGTTTGAGCATTTGGCCGCCAAGCTGCCTGTTTCAAGGTTGCAGCGTGACCTCACCGATTCAACCGTATTACGTAACATAGGCGTGCCTGTTGCGCATACTTTAATAGCCATCAGATCAACCGTAAAAGGTTTAAATAAGTTATTGCTGAACGAGGCAGTGATCAGTTCTCATTTAGATGCTAACTGGGCGGTAGTTGCAGAAGCTATACAAACCATATTGAGGCGTGAGGGTTACCCCAACCCTTACGAGGCTTTGAAAGAGCTTACACGCACCAATACGCACGTCAACGCGCAAACCATTGCTGAGTTTGTGGACACTTTGCAGGTGGGTGATGCGATTAAAGAGGAGATCAAAAGAATAACACCTTTGAATTATACAGGAATTTGAGCTAAAAGCGCAAAGCTAAAAGCAGAAAGCGAAAAAAAGCTTTGGACTTTTTGCTTTTGGCTTTCAGCTTTAAGTACAAAGTCATTCAGTCGTCATAACTATTAAATAGTAACCTATAAATCAAAAACCTGCCTAACTTTGTTTATTCAAATAGAAAGATAAAGATGAATATCAACGTATATACCGAATCGACTCCCAACCCGGCAACCATGAAGTTCATTGTGAACAAGTTGCTGATAAATGGCAGTGTGGATTACGCTACTAAGGAAAGCGCCGAAAAATCACCTTTCGCAAAGGAACTCTATAAATTTTCATTTGTTAACGGTGTATTCTTCGCCAGCAATTTTGTTACTGTTACCAAAACCGAAGGTACCGAATGGGATGATGTGGAACCAATACTGAAAGAGTTTGTAAAAGGCGCGGTTGAAGCCGAGTTACAGGTTCAGCTGGAAGAGCAGGAAGAAGTGAATTTTGAAGGAACCGATACCGAAATAAAAATTCAGCAAATATTAAATGATTATGTGCGTCCGGCCGTTGAGCAGGATGGCGGCGCTATCTCCTATCGTTCGTTCGACGCAGGTGTGGTTACTGTTGAACTGCGCGGTTCATGCAGCGGGTGCCCGTCATCAATTATCACCCTAAAATCGGGTATTGAGAACTTGCTTAAACGTATGGTTCCTGAAGTTACCGAAGTGGTATCTGAGGCATTGTAATTATTTAGATTACACAGATTTAAAAGGATTGCACTGATGTGTGATCCTTTTTTTATTTGAAATACTGCTGAATAACTTCGAGCATCTCACCTGTGAACTTACCATTAGTAGCCAGTAACTCACGCGTATCCAATACCTCATCACCGCCTTTAAAGTTTACTACATGGCCCCCGGCTTGTTTTACTATCACTATTCCGGCGGCGGCATCCCAGGCGTTTAGGTTGTATTCGTAGTAGGCATCAAACCGGCCGGCGGCGGTATAGGCCAAATCAACCGCGGCTGAACCTAAACGGCGCAAACCATGGCAGTTTTTCATCAGGTAAGTAAATAGTTCGATGTATTGGGGCTGTTTTCCAAAGTCATAATATGGAAAACCGGTAGCGATCAGGCTATCGCTAATTGCAGGCGCTTTGCTTACTTTAATTTCTTTGCCGTTCAGGTATGCCGGTGCGCCTTTCCAGGCATAAAAACATTCATCCTGGTTAATTTCGTATACCACGCCTAAAACCAGTTCGTCATATTCTTTAAGGGCAATGCTTACCGAAAATACCGGCAGGCCGTGTATAAAATTAGTGGTGCCGTCAAGCGGGTCAATTACCCAGTTATACCGCCCGGCTACTTTGTTGTTGGTTTGTTCTTCGGTTATAAAACCTGCTTCGGGAAGTATTTTTTCAAGGCCGGCTACAATTAACTTTTCTGCAGTTTTATCAACGTATGATACCAGGTCGTTTAATCCCTTGTATTCTACCTGATCGGTATTGAACGTTTTTCTTTCCTGCCTTATAAAATCACCGGCTTGTTTTGAAAGTTCAATTACCCGGTTTGCTACCTGTTCCAGCTGCATGATGTCGTAATGATAGGCTAAATGAGAAAAATTTATGAATAAAAAAACTGGCAAAAAACAGGCTCAGCATAGCTAAAGGCCTTGCCACGGGTGGATACATATGAAAATAGTGGATAAGCATATCAATAACGCCCCAGTTAGCAAAAAAGCCAATAACAGCTACCAAAGTAAAACGAACAAACTGCTGTAAGGATGATGTTTTTGATTCGGCAAATACCAGGTATTTAGTTATTAAAAAATTAACTACCACGCCTAAACTATAGGATATAACCAAAGAAACAGTCGAATTACGTAATTCTGAATTAAAAAAGTGATATCTTTTTTGAGTAAGCAGGTTATGATAAAGTAAATAAAAAACAGATATATCTACAAAAAAACCCATTCCTGCCGAGAGCACGAACCTTGCTACCTGATTCTTTAATAGTGTTTTTTTCCAGGTATTTTTATTGGCCATGCTTAACCGCTACTTTCTTGTTCCTGTTCAATCCTGATATAATGAGGTATGCTCCGCCAATTACCAGGCAAATTGATATTAATTCGGCCTGGGTAAATGATAGGCCTGCCACAACGTAGCGGGTATTTACGCGTATCAGTTCGATCAAAAAGCGCTCAACGCCGGCCAAAATAAGATATATACCAAACATGATGCCCGGTATTTTAATGCGATCGCGGATGCTCCATAAAAAAAGGAATAAAAGCAGGCATACTATGGTTTCATAAAATGAAGTAGGAAATACCGGTTGGTGTAACACAAAGCAATATTTACCTTCTGTACAATTTGCAATTTTATCACCTTCTGCATTAACATTATGCGGAAACCTAAACGCCCACATCCAATCAGGCGCCCAACTTAACCATTGCGGTTTTGGCGACAGGTTTGCAATACCCCAATCACCATCGCCCGACATTTGGCAGCCTATGCGCCCTACCGCGTAAGACAGCATCATACCCGGCCCGCCAATATCCAGCATGGTTAAAGGTTTGATACCGTGTTTATTGGCTATATAAAGAACAGCCGCTCCACCGCATATTAAGCCCCCAAAAAAGGTAAGTCCGCTTGTACCAAAAAGCATCCCTGAAGGATTGCGCATAAATTCGTCCCAATTCTCTAGCCCATTAAACAACTTTGCGCCTGCAAATCCCCAAAAGGCCGCCCATATCAATATACTGCCCATCAGTTCATGTGGGTGAACCTTTATTTTTTTGGTTACTGGTAAGGGTAAACGCTGCTTTTTATTTTCGGCATACGCCCAATAAGCAAATACGGCCGCTAAAATAATTCCGCCTATAAAATTACCGCGGGTTGATAGAATAAAACCCTGCGGATCGTCGATCAAAGCATGGAAATTAAGCACCATATCCACTATTTTATATCCCAACACAAATCCAAACAAGCCATTTCCTGCCAATTCGGCTATGGAAATGGGTTTACCTATGGTTACTGTTTTTTCGAAAGGATGGATATAACCTAATTTTTCTTTTCGCTTAAATTCTTCGGTAAAAGCCCAGTAGCCTGCCATAAAAGCGATTGCCACGAAAAAACCAAATGTTTGGATAATCTTAAATAATTCAATGTGGAGCCCTGTGAAGTACTCAATCAGGTAGTAAAGATTTGGAAACATCTATGTTGTAAATTTACAGCGAATATAAAACTTAATGTACTAATATTTCTTCGCTTTCGGTTATTTCAACATCACCATCGAGTGAAATTTTTGTTAAACACACGGTTTTTAGTTCATTTACCAATACCGGGTCGAATTTGGTTTTTACTTTTATGTAGTTGCGGGTAAAGCCGTGCATAAAGCCATCTTTAATATCACCTTCAAATAAAACTTCTTCTGATTTGCCTAATTGGGTATCATAAAAAGCCCTGCGTTTTTTGTCGGATAAAATGTGCAGCATCTTGCTCCTGTCAGCTCTTGTTGAGCCGGGTACAACGTCGCTCATTTCGGCAGCCAATGTATTTTCCCTTTCCGAATAGGTGAATACGTGCAGGTAGGCTATATCCAGTTCATTCAAAAAATTGTACGTATCAATAAAATCTTCCCTTGTTTCACCGGGAAAGCCCACTATTACGTCAACGCCAATGCAGCAATCAGGCATTAATTGTTTTATTTTAGTAACCCTTTCAGCATATAATTCGCGTTTATACCTGCGGCGCATCATGCTTAAAATTTTAGCGGAGCCCGATTGCAGCGGGATATGAAAATGCGGCACAAACCGTTTAGAAGCAGCTACAAATTCAATGATCTCATCCGTCAGCAAATTAGGTTCGATGGACGATATGCGAATGCGGTCAATGCCCTCTACCCTGTCTAATGCTTTAACCAGGTCGAAAAAACGGGTTTCGCGTTTGCCGTTTATAATGCCGAAATCGCCCAGGTTAACCCCGGTCAATACAATTTCTTTTACGCCTGAAGCGGCAATTTGTTCGGCCTGTTCAATCACGCTTTCAATAGTATCGCTGCGGCTGCTGCCACGGGCCAGCGGGATGGTACAAAACGAACAGGAATAATCGCAGCCATCCTGAACTTTTAAAAAAGTACGGGTACGGTCGCCGAATGAATAAGCAGGAACAAAACGGTTGGCTTCTGAAACAGGCTGGTTATAGACCAGCGCTTTAGGCTTTTTAGTTAGATCGGTAATATGGTCGATGATCTGAAATTTTTCCGCAGCGCCTAAAACCATATCTACGCCGGGGATGTTGGCTATTTCTACGGGTTTTAATTGCGCATAACAACCTACAATGGTTACATAGGCATGTGGTGACACTTTCAATGCTTCCCTGACTATTTTTTTGCACTTTTTATCGGCATTATCTGTTACCGAGCAGGTGTTTATCACATATACATCGGGCGTATCGGTAAAATCAACGGTATCAAAACCGGCATTGCTGAACAACCGGCCAAGCGTTGATGTTTCCGAATAATTGAGTTTGCAACCCAGCGTATAAAATGCGACTTTTTTGTTCATTTTTCGGGTGCAAAGATAAGTTTTTTAGAGATTAGTTGGTTAGCTATTCAGACATCCACCTATAACTTTCATCGTACAATCCCATCAAATCAATAACCCGGTTCACCACCGTTAAAGCCACCTCATCAACAGTTTGCGGTTTGCTGTAATAGGACGGCACCGCCGGGCAAATTATCCCACCCGCCTCTGTAACGGTTGCCATATTGCGGATATGGATTAAATTAAGCGGCATATCGCGGGCCACTAATATAAGATTTCGGCGTTCTTTGAGGATAACATCCGCTGCGCGGCCGATCAAATCGTCTGATACACCCGAAGCAATCCTTCCCAAAGTGCCCATTGAGCAGGGTATAACGATCATGGTATCAAACTTTGCAGAGCCGGAGGCAAAGGGCGCCATAAAATCATTTTTAGCATAAAATTTATAGGGATACCGGGTATAATCCTCATTATCCAGTTCAAATTGCCATACCTGTTTTGCATTGTCCGACATTACAACAGCCACCTCTGCAATCTGGCTGTTTAGCTGCTGCAATTTATCCAGCAATAACCGGGCATATATGGCGCCGCTGGCGCCGGTAACGGCAACGATAATTTTTTTCTTCATTACAAAAAGATTCAACAAACAAAGGTGGTGAAAGTTACGGGCACAAAAAAGGGTCGAATAACAAGTACCCGACCCTACATCTACCTATGAAAAACATGCCCTTTGAGAGGGCAATACAAATGTAATAACAGTTTTTTAATAATTAAACAATTTATTAAAATTAATTTAACGCTTATTTGCAAAATTTTTATCGATCAAAGTTTGGATAATACCATCAACCATACCAACGCTGGGCACATATATGCTTTTAATACCGGCCCATTTCATTACAGCGAGGTATATTTCGCAAGCCGGTATAATAACATCGGCCCTGTCCTGGCTTAAACCCAGTACATTTATGCGGTCTTTCAGCGAAAACGAATCCAGGTAATTATAAAGCGATTTGAGTTTGCTAAACGACAAGGGGGTCTTTTCCTTTTCGTCGGATAATTTATACAATTTATTAATATTGCCACCGGTGCCGATGCCTGATATGTCTTTAAAGTGACGGGTATGCTCGCGTATAAAATTCTTCATCGCGTCCCATGTTTCGTCGGTATCCTGGTTATCCAGTATGCGTATGGTACCAATGTTGAAGGATTTTGAAGCGATCAGTTCACCCGATGAAAACAGGGAAAGCTCGGTACTGCCCCCACCTACATCGATATATAAGTAATTTTTATTTTTATCAATGTTTTTTTCTGCATGACTGGCATATATAATACTGGCTTCGGCCTGGCCGTGAACAATTTCGAGGTCAACATTTGCCTGTTCTTTTACTTTTTTTACTACTTCACTGCCATTTTTTGCTTCGCGCATAGCCGACGTAGCACAGGCCATATAATCAACTACCTTATATACATCCATCAAGTTGCGGAAAGCAAGCATAGTCTTTACCAGGTCATCAGTTTTTTTATCGGATATATGCTGATGTAAAAACGCGTCGTCACCCAAACGTAACGGAACGCGGATCAGTGTATTTTTTTTAAAGGAGATCGATCCGTCGTTCTCAATAATTTCAGCAATAAGTAACCTTACCGCATTTGAACCTATGTCTATTGCTGCGTATCTCAATTTGTTTTGTTTTTGTTTTTCAGGTAATTGTAAGTGTCAATTTGTGCCCTAACAGGTAAAGCTGAGCTGGTTTTATGATATTTATTGGTATTCTGGCTGTTAATTTCACGCGCTTTGGTATTATCGTTTAACTGAATATCAATAATATCCCTTATTTCTTTCTTTATATCTTTATCATAGATGGGGAAGCCAACTTCAACGCGGCTGTCTATGTTTCTTGACATAAAGTCGGCTGATGTTAAATACATTAGTTCATTGCCCCCGTTACAGTAAATATGTACCCTTGAATGCTCCAGGTATTTATCAATTATGCTTACTATTTCAATATTTTCACTATAACCTTTTATTCCCGGTACCAGGCAGCACATTCCTCTTATTATCATATTAATTTTTACCCCCGCGTTGCTGGCCTGGTATAATTTCAGTATTAACTGTTCATCAGCCAGGCTATTCATTTTCAGGATCATGTAGGCCGGTTTTTTCGCTTTGGCATTCTTTATTTCATTATCAATCAGCTTATTAATAGCCTGCCGTGAATCAATTGGCGATACGATCAAACTTTTCAATCCTTTAGGCAGCGTGTTTTTATTTAGCGCTTTAAAAATACTTACCAGGTCGGCAGTTATTTTTTTATTAACCGTGAGCAAGGTATGGTCGGCATAAACCTGTGCTGTTTTCTCATTGTAATTCCCGGTGGAGAGGCAGGCGTAATATGCCGTCTTATCCTTTTCGGCCCGGCTTACGAGGCATATTTTTGCGTGTACCTTATAATCTTCAATACCATATAACACATTTACGCCTTCTTCTTCCAGTCTGCGGCTCCAGGTGATATTGTTTTGTTCGTCAAAACGCGCCCTTAGCTCAACCAAACAGGTTACTTTTTTTCCGTTTTTTGCAGCATTGATCAACGCGTGCATTATCCTTGAATTTTCCGCTACCCGGTATACGGCTATGCTGATCTCTTTAACTTTAGGGTCAATTGCCGCTTCCCGCAAAAAGTGGATAACATAATCGTACGCCTGGTATGGGGTATTGATCAGGTAATCTTGTTTGGCTATCATGGCCATTAGACTTTTATCAAACGTAAGACCATCGACAGGTAACGGGGTGTATTTTACGTACTGCAACTCGGGGCGGCCCACATTGGGAAAGGAGATAAAATTTTTAAAATTATGGTAACGATTGCCAGGTATAAGGCTCTCGCCATGTAAACCCATTTTGCTAACCAGGTATTTTAACATATCCAGCGGCATGTCCGAATCATAAAGCAAACGCATGGGTTTGCCCTTGCGCCTTTTTTGGAGACTTTTTGATAAAGAATCAATAAACTTTTCGCTTACTTCTTTATCCAGGTCAAGCTCGGCATCGCGGGTAAGCTGTATGGAATAAGCCTCTATACTGTCGTGCTCGAATATGAAAAATATATCCTCCAGGCTATACCGTATAATATCATCCAGTAAAATAATGAATCTCAGGTCGTGAGTTTCGGGCAACACAATGAACCTTGAAAGGCTATCGGGTATCTCAATTAAAGCGTAGGTTGATTTTTTTTCTTTAATTAACTTTACAAAAAAATAGATGGACCGATCGCGCAGTTCGGGTAATACCGTAGTATTATCAAGCATTATAGGTACGAGGGTGGCCAATAATTTTTCGCGAAAATATGTTTTTACAAATGCACCCCTTGCAACATTAAGCTGTTTATCGTTCAGCAGGAATATTTTTTCTTCGGCAAGCTGCTTAACAATAATGTTCTCATACAGGTTATTAAACTTGCGTTCCTGCTTTACTACAATATTTTTTATCTGGTTAAGTACCTTTTTGGGGTTATAGCCCAAAATCTCTTTAGCCTTCTCATTTAAATTAGTAAGACGGCTCAAAGTGGCTACCCTTACACGGTAAAATTCATCGAGGTTGGATGAAAAAATGGCTAAAAATTTTATTCGTTCAATTAGCGGGACAGTGGGATCGGCGGCTTCCTGCAATACACGCTCATTAAAATACAACCAGCTTATTTCCCTGTTAATAGAAGGTACGCGTTTAATATCCATATAAAAGGCGCTTTACAGCACTATTTGCAAATCTGCTTATTTATTTGTTAAGTTAATATTAACTCATTGGTATATTATGTTCACTTTTACATAATAATAGCCAATAATTAATTTATACACTTATAAATACAATCATTACCTTAATTTTGCTTTTTCAATTATAAACCAATTACTTATGCCAACATTTGATATAGTAAGCAAGATAGACGGCCAAACCCTGGATAACGCCATCAACATCGCCAAAAAAGAGATCCTGAACCGGTATGATTTTAACGATTCAAAAAGCACTATCGACCTGGACAAAAAAACCAACATAATTACTATTGTTACTGAAAACGATATGCGTGTTAAAGCCATACAAGATGCTATTATAAGCCGTATGGTAAAACAGCAGCTTGATCCTAAGGCAATGGATTTTGGAAAAGAGGTAGTCGCGTCAGGAAATATGATACGTAAAGAAATAAAGATAAAACAGGGCCTTGACCAGGATACCGCTAAAAAAATTGTTAAAAAAATAAAAGACAGCGGTTTAAAGGTACAAGCCAGCATTATGGATGACCAGGTACGAGTGCAGGCCAAAAAAATTGACGACCTGCAGGCTGTTATCGCGCTTTGCCGCAAAGAAAGTTTCGACCAGCCATTGCAGTATATTAATATGAGGGATTAATGCGAATGCGCATTGCGGAATGTTGAACGCGGAATGAAAATGAAAACTTCCACATTCAACATTTCACAGTCCGAATTTCCTTTACTTCCGCATTCGAACTTCCGAACTCCGCAATAAAAAAAAGGCCGCCCATAAATGGAACGGCCTTCTCTCATCAAACTAAACCAACATTACTATTATGAAAACTCTCTTTTCGGTATTTCCGAAATCCGGGCTACTTCATTAAAACCTTCCCGACTTTCCGGAGTTTCGGATCCACCGACTTAATTCTTATTTTACAGCTATTTCCCTTGACTGAGATTTAGCTTCTTTCTTTTTAGCGATGGTCAGTTTCAAAATTCCTGCAGTATAATCAGCATTTATTTTTGAATGATCGGCGCTTTCGGGCAGAGTAAATGACCTTAAAAATGAATTAAAATTGTATTCGCGTTTGGTAAATTTCTTGTTTTCATCAACGGTTTCAGTTTTCTTTTCGGCCGAAACGCTTAATACATCTTTTTCCAGGTTGATCTTAAAATCTTCTTTGCTTAAACCCGGTACAGCCAATTCAACTTCAAATTGCGCATCAGTTTCTGTTATGTTTACCGATGGTGTACGGGTTGCTAATTTTTCGTTTAAAAACGAATCGTTTAATAATGAGTACACATCATTAAAAAATGGGTTTACTAAATTATTCTTTCGTTGCGTGTTAAATTTTACTAAAGTCATTTTTATATCCTCCTAAGTTTTTCTTTTATTAACTTCGCAATGTGTTCATCAATTGCCAGACCAACGGCTTTTTAGCCTGTTGTAAAAGACAATTTGACGCATTACAAAAATATTAGCAGACATAATGACGCCTCATGGCTGAAAAACTAACCGATTACAAATACAAGACCCATATACCCATACGCTTTTCGGATATTGATGCCGTAGGGCACGTTAATAATGCCATCTACCTTACCTATTTTGAAATTGCCCGTTTCAGTTACTGGAGAGAAGCTATCGACTGGAATTTCAGCGAAAACGGCATTATTGTGGGCCGGGCAGAAGTAAACTACCTGAAACCCGTAACCCTGCATGACCAGATAGCCTGCTACGTGCGGGTGGTGCGCATTGGCAACAGCAGTTTTGATGTAATGCACGTACTGGTAAAGATCACCCCGCAGGGCGAAGAAATTTGCACTACCGGCAAAACGGTTTGTATCTGTTATGATTATTCGGCCAATAAATCGGTTAAAATACCCGGAATCGAACGGAAAAGGATGATAGAATATGATGAGCCGAGGCTGATATTGAATACGAATTAGCCATATCGCAAACCACTTCGCCCCTATCCCAAACGTCGCGATTTCCCGAATGAAAAATATTTAATATTATTTATTAAAACATTTTCATTTATAGTTTGTATAGTTGTACAACTATGCATAATAGCTCATCTTTTTATATTTTCATTATTATTTTCTTATTCTATTCATTGCTTCGTCCCAATATTGCTATGTCCATTTATATCCCCCACACTAATGAGTAAAATAAGAAAATTAGAAAAAGATGCATTGTCAGTCATTAAGATCCCTGTAATTGGAGAAGTACCCTTAGAAACGCTGGAGGTTGTGTTAAAAGTAGCGCCTTTGGAACCGATATACAGCCAGGCAGATATTGACCTGCTGACCAATACCAAGGATATATTGATAGAGGAACTGGAAAATGAGCTCGCACTGGCACGCCTGAATATTGAACATATTACGAAAGCGAAAAATAACCTAAAGGACAAGCTGATCCTCGCCCACCAGCAGCTGAATGACCTTTCGTATACAGAAAGAATTATTAATACCCTGCGCGACCCCCTTATTGTAATGGATAAGAATTTAAAGGTTATGCGGTGTACCAGCGGGTTTTATAATAAATTTAATGTAACTGAAATTGATACTGAGGGACATTATTTTTTCGATTTGGGCAACCAGCAATGGAACATACCCGAGCTGCGTTATTTGCTGGAAAGTATCCTTCCCCAAAAAAAAGTAGTTGATGATTTTGAAGTTACCCACGTCTTCCCATCTATTGGGCGCAGGGTGATGAGCCTAAACGCGCGCCAGCTGGATAAAGCGAATGGCGGGCAATTGATATTATTGGATATTGAAGATATTACCGATAAGCGGAAAATAGAAGAGGGCCTTGCCGAAATAGAGCTCTTATTCCAGGAAAGTAAAGACCGCCTGCAATTGGCCGTTGATGCCGCGGGATTGGGTACCTGGGATTACAACCCGTTAACCGGCGAACTGCTATCAGACCCCCGTTGTAAAGAAATGTTTGGCCTGCAGCCATTAATTAATATTGACTACCCGCATTTTATAGCGCTGATACATGCCGAAGACAGTAACCACATTGATGAAGTATTACAACAGGCGTTAAAAGGTATAAATAACGGGGAGTTTGAAATGGAGTTCCGCACTGCGGAAACTACTAAGGAAGAAATAAAATGGATTAAATTTAAAGGCAAGGCCTATTTTAATGCTGAAGGCGTTGCCTATCGCTTAGTGGGTACTTCGGTTGATATTACGGTACAAAAAATACTTGACCAGGCTACAAAAGAATTATTAAAAAAGAAGGATGATTTTATGAGCATAGCCAGCCATGAACTGAAAACGCCTATTACCACGCTAAAAGCTGCGTTGCAGTTATTGGACAGGATGAAAGATAATCCTAATCAAATGTTCACGAAGCTGATAGAGCAGGCAAATAAAAGTATGGAAAGGGTAACTACACTCCTTGAAAATTTATTAAATACCAATAAACTGAACGAAGGGCAGCTTCATTTGAATAAAACTTCATTTACTATAGCCCAAATGGTTGCCGATTGCTGCCAGCATATACGGATAGCGGGTTCGTACGAGATCATTACCGAAGGCGATAAGGAACTACAGATCTATGCTGATGCCGGCCGGATTGACCAGGTGGTTATTAATTTCGTTAACAACGCTATTAAATATGCGCCGGACTGTAAACAAATTTATGTTAGCATTGAAAAGATCGGC
>JABDBW010000008.1 GCA_013288485.1 Bacteroidota bacterium | reverse complement strand
GCACATAAAAAATTGCCGGCATCATTTTTACATCCTCTTGGTCATTTATCATATAAAAACAATATGCATCGCCAACATTGTCTTTGTGGAGGGCAACCACCATGCAATTTTTATAGTCTTGCCCAAATTCCTTCGCTAACGGCACCATGCACGTTGCCCCCCAATCGGCGTTGAATTCCTTTTTAACTGCCTCCGGCGGAAACATTTTAATAGTTCCCTTACCTAATCGTCCGCCCGAAATATTTAATAGTATGGCCTGGAAACTCATTGGGTAAAATTTATTGGGGCTTATGTTACTTATAACTCCTGGGTCTTTTTTCATAGCTTCAAATTGTTTCATTAAACTGTCTAAAGGCCTTAGGGCATATCTCACTTCGAAATTATGTCCCGGAAATTTAACCGCATATTCATAATTCATTTGGCTGTTTTTAATGATTAGCGTTTCTTCGGAACCCGCCGGTTTATCAAAACTCATTTGCGCGCGCGTAAGCAAACTGGTGAAGGTTGAAGGAAGATCAATAAGCCGGGCGCTTACGGTAAAACAAACAGCGATAAATAAAATGATAAACCATATTGGTTTACCCTTAAAAATATTTTTAGTTTTCATGATTCGAACAAGGTTTATAGTGGAAAGGTAGGTATAAATAATTAAGATAATAATTACATTAGGCGAATAATTTACCAGTGATTTATGAAAATAAACTTACTAATATCTATAGTTTGTTGCCTGCTGTATGTTGACCAAAGCTTTGCGCAAAAACGGAATGTGTATTTTTTAAAAAATTCGGGCGCAGAAGTTAAAGTAATTGACAGTGCTGATTTTATACGAATAGTAAGTGAACCCGATTCAGGTTCGGTTTTATTTAATGTTTCTGAAATGTATTTAAATAAGGCACGAAAGCTGATTGGTAAAAGTTCGCGAGTAATGCCGCTCTCACTGGAAGGGCAATGTATAACTTATTACCCGTCAGGAATAAAACGGGAAATAGTAAACTACAAACAAAATATTAAAGATGGTGATGCTTATGAATTTTATCCGAATGGCCAGCTTTATACTTATAAAAAATATATTTCCAGTAATTCGGGCACAGATGCCCGGTTTTTAATAGTAAGCTGTAATGACTCTACTGGTAAAGCACTCACTGTTAATGGAAATGGCTATTACATCCGCTATGACGAAAACTTCAAAAATATTGTAGAAGAAGGGAATGTAAAATCAGGCTTAAAAGATGGGAAATGGCAAGGCATATTTGAAAATAGACTTGGAAATAAAATAAACAGGGCATTATTCACTGAAGAGTATAATACCGGTAAATTAATTTCGGGACAAGTGGTTGATGAGAATAATAAAACATATAATTATACAGTCCGCGAAGCCCAGCCTCAATATAGAGGCGGCATGGAAGCTTTTTATCGTTATTTAGCTCAGAATATAAGGTATCCTTATAATGCCAGGCGTAATAATATATCCGGAAAAGTTATTTGCCAATTTGTTGTTGAAAAAGATGGTTCATTAACGGATTTTAAGGTGATACGAAGTCCCGATAATGATTTGAGCGAGGAGGCTTTGCGTATTTTGCGGCAATCACCAAACTGGATGCCAGGCATACAATTCGGTCAGCCTGTAAGAGTTATGTATACCGTACCTATTGATTTTACATTAGGTACTCCAAGGTAATTACATCACCGCCAACTCCCTGTTATACTTATTTCTATAATTCACGGGCGATAACCCGGTTATCTTTTTAAACAGGTTACGGAAAGCTTTACTATCCGAATACCCTATGGCATACATGATCTCGTTAATGTTTTCGCGGCCCGATTCGAGGCTTTTTTTTGCGGCCTCAATTTTTACGCGCTGCAGATATTCGACCGGGGTGTTGGATGTTGCTTTTTTAAAGCGCCGCTCAAAATTACGTTTGCTTATGGCCACCATTTCTGAAAGTTGATCAATAGAAACTTTATTGGCCACATTGTTCTCCATAAAAAGCTGCGCTTTTTTTATAGGCTCGTCTTCATGCTCTTTTTGCCCCGAAAAAATGGCAAACGGCGACTGGCTTTTACGCTCTATCTCTATCTCCATTAATTTAGCGCAGAATACGGCCATTTCGCGCCCACAGTATTTTTCAACCAGGTAGATCAATAAGTTAAGGAAGGAGTAGGCCCCGCCGCTGGAGTATAACCCAACCTCATCGGTTATTATTTTTTCGGCCTGTAGTTTTACATCCGGGAAAGCTTGCCTGAAGGCCTCGGCGGCCATCCAGTGGGTTGAACATTTTTTGCCCTTTAACAAACCTGTTGAGGCCAATAAAAACGCCCCGGTGCATAGGCTGGCTACTTCGGCCCCTTGTTTATATTGCTGTATGATCCAGGGGATGTATTCGGCATTTTGTTTTACCCCCGTTGGTATATCCCCATTGAAAGCGGGTATAATGATGAGGTCGGTTTTATCCACATCCTTCATCAATACATCGGGGCGTACCGAAAATAAACCATCGTATAAAGAGGTCTCCGTATTTAATCCTACCATGTGTATGTTGAATGCAGGTTTTTTGCCTGCTGCCGCCAAAGTTTGGTTTACGGTTGCCAATATTTTGTAGGCACCTATTACGCTGCTTAATATACAGGGGCTGTTTGGAACTAAAATGCTGACGTGTTTCATAACTTGTTTTTTACATTAATTTAACCGGTTGATAATATGGTAAAACTAATATAAACATTTGTCGCGATCAACCCCTAAGGTTGGCGTAAAAACACACCATAAATCTGTTTAAATGGGCGTAGGTTTGGATAATAAAACTTAAAACCATTAAAAACAAAAAACTATGGACGGCTCAGTAAACATTTTAAACTGGTTTGAAATATCGGTAAGCGATATTGCCAGGGCTAAGAAATTTTATGAAACAATATTCTCCGTTAAAATGGATGAAATGGAAATGATGGGAATGAAAATGGCTTTTTTCCCAATGGAAAACATGAATGGCAAGGTATCAGGCGGATTGGTACAAGGCCCAATGCATAAACCAAGTGCCGATGGCGCGAAGATATACTTTAATGCCGACGACGGTATGGAAGCTATACTGGCGAAAATTGAACCCGCGGGAGGCAAAGTAACCATGCCTAAAACCCTCATCACCGATGATATTGGCTATATGGCGTTTTTTATGGATAGCGAAGGCAACGGGGTTGCTTTGCACTCAAGTAAGTAAGCCCCAAGCCCCCCTTAGCAAATTCTTTCTATAACGATGGGTTTTAAACCCATCGTTATAAAAGGATATTCTGCATATATATATCCTGCCTAACCGTGTGCGCTATGCAGCTTTGGTACACGGGATCAATTTCAATGGGCGATAAATAGTAGGTTACCCCTTCATAAACAAAACTATCCTCCGAAACATCTATCTCTAACAGTGGAGTATAAACCCCGGTGCCAACCGCTTTTAATACAGCCTCCTTGCGTGTCCAGTATTTAAAAAAATCAATATCGGGATTTGGGGCCGCGCGTATATTTTTCTGTTCATTAAGCGTAAAATAATCATCGTAATTAAAATTAACGGGGCCGGTTAATTCTATATCAATACCAACTTTCCCATTATCCGTAGCGCAACACACCACTACATTGCCCGAATGTGAAATGTTAAAATCAAACCCTGTATTAAAATATGGCCGCTGCCAGGGGTTATAATGCAGGTCGGCCAGGCTTAAATTTAACCCAAACCGATTTAAAAGTTCTAAAATTAACAGGTTACCACATACAGAAAGTTGTACATCAAGCGGATTTCTTTTTAACAGAATAGTATGTTTGATAGCCGGTGGTATAAGCATCATTTTTTGCGCCAGTTCATCACTGCTCCAGGTTTTATTAAGTTCTGAGTAATAGCAAATTATCATTTGTAATAATCTTGTATCAATGAAAAAAAGCGTTAAACCATATTTTTTTATTTTATCTAAAAATATACAAACAATGCTTACTATTGAGCGTAGTTAAGCCTGAACTATATTTATAAACCATACCCCTAAAGTAACTATATTTTATATGAACTCACTGAGTATTGTACTCGGGGCCAATCGGCCAGACCTGATCCGGGAGGAAACACTGGCTACTTTATTTTATAGGTCGGCTGTTAACCATGCGGATAAAACCGCGCTTATTTTTAATGGCCAAACTTTAACCTATGCCGAATTGGACCGATGGAGCAACTCTGTAGCCGATTATTTGAACAAAAAAGGAATTGCACGAAATAGCAAAGTAGGGGTATGGTGGCAACGCGGTTTAGAGCTGCATGTGGCTATTTTAGGAATAATTAAAGCAGGCGCGACTTATGTGCCGATAGACCGTGAGATCCCGGCTGAACGGGTGGAAATGATATTGGAAGAAGTGGGTGCCAATGGCGTGTTCAGCTTGCAAAAATTAAATTCACCCTGCCAGCGGTTAAGGGTGAAGCCAATGCCTTCGCCGCATGATGCGGTTAAAGTACCCAAAGGCCCACAGCCAAATGATTGTGCGTATGTATTGTATACGTCAGGCAGTACAGGCAAGCCTAAGGGGATACCTATAAGCCATAAACAGATATGCCACCTTGTACGTGCCGAGCAAACCGTTTTCAACATCAGGGAAACTGATAAAGTGTACCAGGGATTTTCAGTATCGTTTGATATGTGGTGCGAAGAAACCTGGATAAGTTATTTTGCGGGCGCCACTATTTGGGTGGCCGATAATACTACCTCAAAAGCCATTGATGAATTAGGCGATATCCTGAGAAAAGAAAAAATAACCATACTGCACGCGGTGCCCAGTTTGCTGGCAGTAATGGAAGATAGTATATCATCCCTTCGCCTGGTAAACGCCGGGGGCGAAGCCTGCACGCCGCAGGTATTGGCTAAGTGGTCAAAACCCGGTATGCAGTTTTATAACAGTTATGGGCCAACAGAAACTACCGTAACAGCTACCATAGCCCCCTTAAACGCCGGCGACCCGATTAAAATAGGGCAGCCATTGCCTAATTATAACCTGGCAGTGGTTGATAAGGCTTTAAATATTTTGCCTTACGGCGAAGAAGGCGAATTAATAATAACCGGCCCTGGCGTTGCATCAGGTTATGTTAAATTACCTCAGCTTACCCAGCAAAAGTTTGTGCCCAAACCCAGCTCATTTACTGGGTTGCCTGGTAATATGATATACCGCACCGGTGATGCCGCTGTAATTAATAAAGATGGCAGCGTTGACCTTCATGGCCGTTTTGACGACCAGATAAAGCTGCGCGGATACCGGATAGAGTTAGGCGAAATAGAGACCAGGTTAAACGCCATAGCAGGGGTTGCATCGGCGGTTGTAGCAGTAAAACAGGATGGAAACGGGCAGGATCAACTGGTGGGCTATGTGGTAATGGACGGGCTGAATTGTATTGAAGAGAACCTGTTCCGGATTGAATTGGCTAAAACCCTGCCCTCCTATATGGTGCCGGGCACTATTATGGCTATTGATGAAATGCCCCGTATGCCAAGCGGTAAAATAAACCGCAAGGCGCTTCCGGTGCCTGCCTCATTCACGGCGCCAACCAATCTTAAAAATGCGATCGATCTTAACGCCCCCGCTGCCGACAGGATACTGGCGGTACTGCGTGGTATATTCCCTAATAAAGAGATCGATCCATCCATGGATTTTTTTGATGACCTGGGCGGGCACTCCCTGTTGGCCGCGGGTTTTGTATCGCAGCTGCGCCGGGATGCCAATTTGCCGGGGGCCTCGTTAAAAGATATATACCTTAACCGCCCCTTAAGCAAATTAATAAGCGTTTGGGAAAGCCAGCCCGCGGTTAAACCCAAATCAAAACGCGATTATAAAAGGGTGCCGTTAACTACTTACCTATTTTGCTGGCTGGCGCAAACCATATCCCTGCTATTGATCTATGGTTTATTTGCCTTCCAAATATTTATACCTTATTTGGGTTATTATTACATAGACCAGGAAACCAGCAACGTGGCTTATTCTATTATTACTTCGCTGGTTTTGTTTTCGTTTATTCCGCCCATATTTACCATTATATCTATCGGCGCGAAATGGCTGGTGATAGGTAAAATGAAAGAAGGAAATTACCCCTTATGGGGCAGCTATTATTTCAGGTGGTGGTTTGTAAAAACTATTCAGCGCCTGTTGCCCGCGCAGTTTTTAAACGGTACGCCACTTTATCCCCTCTATTTGCAGTTATTAGGGATGAAAATAGCCCCAAATGCCCAGATAAGCGATTTTAGCTTTGGCGCCGAGGACCTTATAACCATAGGTGCAGATGTAAGCCTAAGCTCGCAAACCAACCTAAATAATGCATTTGTTGAGGACGGGCTACTTAAACTGCGACGGATAACTTTAGGCGATCACGCTTATATTGGCAGCAGCTCTATAATTTCGGGCGATAGCCATGTGAAGGACTGGGGTGAACTGCAGGACCTTAGTTTTTTACCCCCCGGCAAAACTATTGAAGAGGGTGAAGTTTGGAGGGGAAGCCCCGCGATATTTAAAGAAAAGAAAAATATTGCCGACCTGCCGCAGCCGCTAACGGTATCAACTTTTACCCGGAGAAAATATAAGCTGATATTTATTCTGTGTATGATGATATTCCCGGTGATAATTTTATTGCCGTTGCTGCCAACTATTATTGAAATAAACCGGATGGATAACGCCGCACCCGATTATAATTTTAATTATATGGTGAATGTGCCGGTACTGGCCATATTGTATATATGCCTGTTCGCTTTGGAGACTATTCTGCTTGCCCGTATTTTACAACGCGGGATAAAGCCCGGAAAATATTCTGTTTATAGCACGTTTTATGTACGTAAGTGGTTTGCCGATCAGTTAATGTCATTGAGTCTTATTGTAATGCACCCCATATACGCCACGGTTTATGTGGCCGCTTATTTCAGGGCGCTTGGGGCGAAAATAGGCAAGGGCACAGAAATATCAACCGCGAGCAATGTAACGCACCCCTTATTAGAGATTGGCGATGGCGCATTTGTTGCCGACGCGGTTAGCCTCGGCGAGTCAGATATTCGCGGGCAACAGTTAATATTGGATAAAACAACCATTGGCAACAAGAGTTTTGTGGGCAACAGCGCCCTTATTCCGCAGGGTTATCATTTAAATAATAATATGCTCATCGGGGTACTGTCTGTTCCGCCTGATGGGCAGCAAATGATTGACGATACCGCCAGGGATTGGTTCGGTTCGCCTGCTATCCCGCTTCCGAGGCGGCAGGAAAGCACCCCTTTTGGCGAAGAGTTGACCATCAACCCCAATAATTACCGCCGGTTTGCCCGCGGTTTGGTTGAGTTTATCCGCGTTATCCTGCCCGAAAGCGCCATCATCTGCTTTTCCATATTTTTTATCGCTTATGCTCACGACCTGATAGTTGATGAGCCATTATGGAAGATCATATTGTGCTTCCCATTCTATTACCTGTTTTATATGGGTATACCGGCATTTTTGGTTACACTGGTATTAAAATGGTTGTTTATTGGCAGGTACAAAGCACAGCAAAAGCCCATGTGGAGCTGGGGCGTATGGAAAAGCGAAGCGGTTACTTCCACTTACGAGGCTTTGGCCATACCGTTTCTGTTAGATTATTTGCAAGGCACACCCTGGCTGCCGCCTTTAATGCGCCTGTTAGGCGTGAAGATAGGGAAGCGGGTTTGGATGAATACGACCGATATTACCGAATTCGACATGGTAACCATTTGCGACGATGCCGCGCTGAACCAGGATTGCGGCCCCCAAACGCATTTATTTGAAGACAGGGTAATGAAGATAGGCGCTGTAAAAATAGGGGCAAGGAGCAGCATAGGCGCGGGCACCATTATATTGTATGACAGCGAACTCGGTGATGATACCCGCATCGAGGCCTTATCATTAGTAATGAAGGGCGAACGCTTATCGCCGGGTACAGATTGGATAGGCAGCCCGGTTAAACCGGCTTAGTAGATGTGCAGATATGCGGATGTGCAGATATGCGGATTCATTTGCTCATCCGCACATCTGCATATCTGCACATCTGCGCTATGCTGTTTTGTTTCATGCGCGCGTGAAACAGATGAAACACATGAAACAGGATTTTGAGTTAACCTGTTGAAAATAAACCAACTATAAAAATTAGGTGAAACAGAATGAAACACGGTGTAACAACGTATTCGTCAGTATATTTATGCGTAAATTTTAGTTAATTTTCTTATAATCAGATAATTGCAAATTGGCCAATTTTAATGGGATGTAACAAGCTTTTTGTAACACATAACCTTATACAATTTGCATATCCCTGCCTGCGGCAGGCAGGCGCACATTTGCGCATCAGAGGTATGATATCCCCTTATAATCAATATGCCCGTAAAACAGGGGTTCAAAACCTTCTTCGGCCAGTTCACAGCTTACTATCAGGGAGGTGAATTCAGCATCGCCAAAAATGTTGGCTATGGCGGTATCTGCGGCATCGCGGCCGGTGGCTATTTTAACCAACCCGTTTAGCGGCACAAGCTTTGTAGCATCAAACAATATCCATTCGCCGCCCAGGTAAGCCTCAAAGCAGGCATGAAAATCTCCCGGTTTCAGCAGGTAGGAATAACCTGTAAAATAGCGCGCCGGTATGGTTAAAGCCCGGCATAAGGCAATACCCAGGTGCGCAAAATCGCGGCATACACCGGCCTGCTCGGTAACCGTATCAAATGCCGAAGTTTGCGCGTTGGTTGAACCGCTCAGGTATTGTACGTTGCGGTATATCCAGTCGGTAAGGGCAATAACTTTGGTAAACGGGTTTACAATTTGCCCAAACATATTATTGGCCAGCCTGTATAATTTGTCCGACTGGCAATAGCGGCTTGGGTATAGGTAAGGCATTATGGCAGGATCAAATTGCGCCACCGGAATTTCTTCGTGGTTCTCGTAATCTACCGTTTTATAAAAATTATCAACGGTCGCCTTGTAGGTTACCTTAAAAGTACCGGGCTTATCGATCTCGAACCTCACCAGGCGGTTCTCGCTGTTGGCTGATAGCAGCTCTTCGGTTTTTATATACGGATCGATGGTAAAAGTTTCGCTTATTACCGTTTGATGCTGTGTTCTTAAAGCGTTGATGTTTAAAATCAAGGTACTCTCCGATCTCACTGTATATTCCATCTCGGTGAATACATTGAATTTCATAGTTATAATTTTATAGTAGTTTATCAAATGTAGCATCCATCCAATCTTCGGATATATGCTCTAACGCGGCCTTTAACTCTTCGGCCCATTGTATCGAAATATTTTCAAGGTCCTTTTTCTCGTACCGGTTCTCAACAATATTAAAACTGTCTTTTTTGTATACGGCAACATCAATCGGGAAGTCAACATTATTTGAGCTTACCCTTGTTGAGTCGAACGAAAGAAACCCTACTTTCAACGCCAGCCTTAAGCTTGAATTTTCGTTCAAGGTACGGTTAAGTATGGGTTTTCCATGCCCCGAATTGCCAATAATTATAAAAGGCGCGCCCTGCCCCAATTCTACCCAGTTTCCTTCGGGATACAACAAAAACAGCTTATGTTCATGATCATCCTTCAACTGTCCGCCTATTATGGAATGCAGGTCGAAACTGAAACCGGCTTTTTCTAACGATTCCTTATCCTCCCTAACTACCCGTTTAATTTGCTCGCCAAAAGCGTTTACCGCTTTATACAATTTATTAAATTCTGTTGTCTCCAGCAGTTCAGTAAAATAAACAATGGCCTTATCCCTTGTGGAGCGCAGGCCGCTTGTCATAATAAAAAGCGAAAATCCGTCTTTTTGTTCTATCGAGATCTTCTTTTTAACCGTTGTATCTGTTCCTGATGTAATACGTGTATCAGCAATTGCGAGCAGGCCTTCTTTAACCTTTATTCCCAGGCAGTAAGTCATATATGTAATTCAGAATATAGTTGAGTTTATTGATTGGCAAAGTAATAAATAAAGGATGTTAACTCATAATATTATAAAAAAATGTTAAGCATAAGGTAAAAGCTTAAAGCAGAAAGATACAAGCTTTTTTTTCTATCCTGTTTTAGCTTTTTGCTTTCAACTTTTTGTTAATTTAGCATCAGCCATTATTTGCAGTTTACCCAATATGGCCGGTTTACCTGGATGAGGCTATTTTTTAACCTAAGCATTTTAATCGCAATGTTGTTATTCAGCACGGAACTTTATGCGCAGCGTAATAAAAATATCCCGCTCACAAAGATCTACCCCGATACTTCAGTTAAACAAATACAAAAAGATACTATCATAATATCAAAAAAAGGAAGGCCGCAAACAGACCTTGCAGATATAGTAGGCAAACTTTTTAATAAAAAAACCATTTCGGAAGAAGATTCGGTTGTAATGAAACCCGAGGTGTCTATAGTCCCGGCTATTGGTTATACCCTGGTATCACGCCTGGCAGGTGTATTATCAGGAAATGTAGCTTTTCGCACCGGCCCCCAATCGCGCGTGTCGGCTATTGTTGCCAGCATATCTTATACGCAGAACAAACAGTTTACTGTACCCTTACAAACCAGCATCTGGACAAAAAATAATACGTATAATTTTATAGGTGATTACCGCTATTATCAATACCCGCAAAGTACCTTTGGGCTGGGCAGCAATTCAACTGTAAATAATAAGGAACCGATGGATTATTCTTTTATCAGGTTTTATGAAACGGCCTTAGGTCATGTCAGCGGTAATTTTTACGCAGGTATAGGCTATATGCTCGATAGCCATTTTGATATAACAGATAAAGGCAATATCAGCGGTGCCCGGTCTGATTATGCCGCGTATGGTAAAAGCTCACACGATATAGCGTCGGGATTTACCGTAAGCGGGCAATATGATTCAAGGGATAATGCCATAAATCCGGCAAAGGGGGGCTATGCTTCCATACAGTATAGAAGCAGCGTTACGGTTTTGGGCAGTACCAGCAACTGGCATTCGCTTATAATTGATATGCGCAAGTATTTCAGGTTTCCTGAAAACTCTGATAACGTTATCGCCCTGTGGAGTTATAATTGGGTAATATTAAGCGGCAGTCCATCCTATCTCGATCTGCCCAGTATATCATGGGATGCAAATTCAGCAACGGGCAGGGGCTATATACAAGGCAGGTTCAGGGGGGCGCAAATGGTATATGCTGAAGTGGAGTACCGCTACCGTATAACCGCCAATGGCTTAATAGGCGGTGTTGTTTTTGGCAATGCCGAATCATTTTCGGCGCAGCAGGGAACCCGCCTGCAGGTTATACAACCCGCTATAGGGCCCGGTTTACGTATAAAATTGAACAAAGTATCAAAAACAAATATTACTATTGACTATGGTTTTGGCAGCCAGGGATCAAACGGGTTATTTATTGGTATAGGTGAAGCATTTTAAACAATAATTTATTTTATTTAAATTTTGAAGCAACATTAAGGTACAATCTAAGCGTAATAGTGATGTATTCAGTATATTCGCCTGTCACAAAATATTAATATAATGAGGGTTTATTTTTTTAGCAGAATTAATCTTTCCAACCGGCACACTTTCGGAAGTTACAGCACGCTCCTGAATTTGAAAACGGTAAGAAATATTAGTTTGATTTATTTCCTCATGAATTTAACAATAAGATTCATTGGCAAGTACACCAGCGTGCCTTTTAACAGTTTAGATAATATTGATGAAATTGACAGGGCAAACCTGCTTTCCACCATAATTACCCCATTCTTTTATTTTGGCAGCATACTGCTTATAAAGTATTTTGAGCGTAACCGCCTGGTTAGTATTATTGGCCGTGCATTAATACTCTTGTTTGCTCTCTTTGTAATAACCAACGGAATGAGGGTTACTTTTTTTGTTATGCACAACCCCCGCAATTCGTTGGTGATGTACCTGGCAGCGTTAATGCTTGTAGGCGTGTTTTTTACTTTTGAGTTTTACGAGACGCTGTTTGTTATATTTATAGCAGCAACTACTTTTATGCTGATATTGCCCTATTATCAGCATAGCCTCGGCGAGCAACTGTTAAACGACATCGTTTCGTTTGTGTTGCTCGTTATGTTTTTTTGTATTTCGCGGTTTATATTCTCTTACCGTGCCGATAATTATTTAAAACTGAAGGCCATTGAAGAAAAAAACCTGCAGATTGAAACTGCCAGCCAGCTAAAAAATGAGATACTGGGCATTGTGGCCCATGACCTGCGAAACCCTTTGGCCGCTATTAAAACAATAGCTATGATGATGGAAGAAGATGTTACTATGGATGCAGACAACCTTGATAGCCTGCAAATGATAAAAACATCATGCGATAAAGCAACATCAATAATTAACGACCTGATAGAAACCGCCCAAAACGATAAGGATAACGAATTTGATATTGAAGAAGTTGAATTGAACCAGTATTTGTTAAAAATTGTTGATGAATGGGTTAAGAATAAGAAAGGGCAGGCTAATATATTATTCTACGGCACCGATCAGCCAATTTATACGCATATTAACCTTGAAAAAATGCAACGCGTTTTGGATAACCTGATCAGTAACGCGATCAAATTTTCGGGCGAGAACGATCATGTAGAAATTATATTGAGAGAAGTTGAGGGGTTGATATTTATTGATGTAAAGGATTTTGGTATGGGCATTCCTGAAAAGTTATTGCCTTATATCTTTGACCGGTTTTCGAGAGCGAGCCGCCGGGGTATCCGCGGCGAAGAATCGATAGGGCTGGGATTAAGTATTGTACGGCAAATAGTAAGAAAACATGGCGGCGAAATTGAGGTGCATAGTACAGAGGCACAAGGCACCACCTTTACTATAAATATGACCCCCGTAAAACATAGTAACAATATTAGCCTTATAAAGTAATTACCGGAAAAGATTCTTTAACTATTCTAAAAAGATAGGGCATGGAAAGTGAACAACTATGCGAACATATAAGCAAAATAACCAAATTGGTTAAACCTGCTGAATATGTATGTGAAGAATGTATAAAAACCGGCGATGACTGGATGCATTTACGCACTTGCCAAACCTGCGGAGTTACCTTATGCTGCGACAACTCGCCGAACATGCACATGACCAAACATTACCATAAAACCGGCCATCCCGTTGTAATATCAGCTGAACCGGGGGAAAACTGGTTATGGTGCTATAAGGATGAGATTTTTGCGGAGTATTAAAATTGTCTGAACCATGATTTGTAGGATTAAAAGATTTTAGGATTATTTGCAATCGTGTTAATCCTAAAATCCTACAAATCATGGTTCAGACAGTTAGCTTTAATTTCCCGGCTCGTCGCTGGGGGTGCCTACAATTTTGTAGGCTTTGGCATTGTTGTTATCACGGGTTTCCTGGTAGTAATAATCATCAGGCGATACAAAGTATTGCTCACCATTAATTTTTATTTTACGGGTATCGGCTGGCAAAGAATAAAATATGTCGCCTATTTCGGGAGCGGCTACAGCGGGGCTGTTGTTATTTCCGTTCCCGTTATTAATAACAGGGCTGTTGTTATTCCCGTTCCCATTATTAATAACACCGTTACCCTGATCGGTATTGGTATCTAATTGGCCATCTTTACCTGCAACCTGGTATACAACCGAACCATCGTCACGGGTAACAGGCAGGTAATAAACACCATTTAGCTCATAATATTGCTGGCCATTTATGTTAATTGGCTGGGCCTTTGCAGGCAAAGCATTTATAGCAGCGCCAACAGGGGGTTCAACTACAGTATACTGATCATTATTATACTGATAAAAATAACCATCGCTGAAATAGAACTGAGCATCGCCCCAAAAGAATGGATAGTAGCCAAAAGGTAAAAACCCTAAACCGAAGCCAAGCCGTGGATAATACAAACTGCTATAAAAGCCGCGGTTGTAATGGTATCCGCCATATCTTGACCACGGGCCATAACCGTATCCGCGGCCATAAGTACCACCGCGGTAAAAACCGCCGCGTGCTACGGCTAAATTACGGCCGTTGGTTACACCAGCCCCCCTGTAAGTGCTAAGAGCACGGGTATTGCCGGTTACACCAGCCCCCCTATAAGTGCTTAAGTTACGGGTGTTGCCGGTTACAGTACCTCCCCTGTAAGTACTAAAATTACGGGTATTGCCGGTTACGCCTGGGCGGGAATAACTGCTACTAACCCGGCCTGAAAAACCACTACCGTTTGAACGGCCTGAAAAACCGCCGCCCCCGCTATAGTGGCCACCGCCGCCACCACCGCTATAGTGAGAACCACCACCACCGCCGCCGGAACGACCGCCACCGCCGCCACTATTTCTATGTTGGGCATTAGCAGGTACAGTAAGGAACAGGCATAATAATCCGCTTAAGCCTGTTAATAACAAATATTGAGATATCCTTTTCATAATTTTTTAATTAAATAATTTAGGCAGCATTACTATACGCTGTTATTAGTAAGACTAATAAATCACAAACGGTTTAATGCTACATAAATATATAAACAAAAAACAGTCCAAATTTACAAGTGGTTGACAAAAAACACTTATTGGTCAGAATTTTGAAAAATAACTACGATTTATTGGGTTTCATACAAAGACTATTGCTTTAAATCAGTCGTGGTTGTAATGTAACAATTATAAGGGAATAACTTTATCAACCGAATTTTAATCCAATTCTAACCTTGTTATAATTTCACTTTAACAACGAGTGGCTAATTTCGCCGTCTATAATTACCGGATTTATTTAGTTATGTACAAATTTCAAAGACGTTCTTTTTTAACGTTAATACTTTCTTTGCTATGGGTTTACGGTTATTGCCAGGCAGATACTTTGAAAATGAGTTTACAGGATGCCGAAAAGCAATTCCTCGAAAAAAACTTTAGCCTGCTTGCGCAAAAATATAATGTTGAGGCCTCCAAAGCATTGATAGACCAGGCAAAACTATGGGATAATCCTGTACTAAGTACCGACCAGAATATTTATGATGGGATAAGCAAAAAATTATTTTACCATAATGCCGGGCAAAACCTCGGGCAGGTATTTGTACAATTAAACCAGGTATTTACCACCGCGGGCAAACGCGGCAAACAGGTACAGGTAGCAAAAGACAATGAAAAGGTACAGGAAGCTGCTTTTAACGACCTGATGCGTAACCTGCGTTATAACTTGCAGCTTGATTTTGGGCAACTGGCTAATTTAATAGCGCAGGGCAGGGTTTACCAGCTGGAAATTGCTTCGGCAACCAACCTGGTTAATGGCATACAAAAATCATTCGACGCCGGAAATACCTCTATGAAGGACTTGCTAAGGCTCAAGGCATTATTGTTCGGGTTACAAAATGATATGACCGAGAACAGCCGCCAGATCAACGACCTGCAAACAGAGTTAAAAACCTTACTGGTAACCGGCGAGATGGCTTATATTTTACCAATTGTTAATGAACAGCCTAACCAGGCTGTCGATTTAAGTATCCCCAACCTGATAGAGCAGGCTAAAACAAACCGCCCCGATTATCTTTCGAACCAGTACCAGCTAAACTCGGCAACACATAATTTGGATTACCAGAAAGCGTTGGCCTCGCCCGATGTTACCCTGGGTTTATCGTACGATAAAAACAGCAGTTACGCCCCTAACTATGTTGGTTTCCAGGTAGGCTTGCCATTGCCATTTTTTAACCGCAACCAGGGCAATATTGAATCGGCAAAATTTAACAGGATGAGCCAGGAAAACACGCTGAAGGATAATGAGGCCCATCTTAAAAATGATGTTGTCGCGGCAGTAAACCAGTATAAACTGAACCTTGAATTGGTTTCGGCACAGCAAACCGCTTTTAACGGCCAGTATGATAAACTGTTTAACAATATGCTTAAAAGTTTTCAGCAGCGGGATATAGGGTTGATAGAATTTGTAGATTTTTTTGATAGTTATAAAGACACCAAACTTAAAATACTGCAGCAGCAATACAATGTGCAAAAGGCAATTGCCGATCTGAACTTTGCTGTAGGCACAACAATAATAAAACCATAACTATAAATTATTGAATAAGATATATAATGAAAAGAGAAACGTTGTTGACCGGCCTCACCGCCCTGCTGCTGTTAGCTGCATGTAAACCAAAAACCCCGGATGCGGCAGAAAACAAGCAGGTATGTATTAGTGATACACTGGCCAAGATGATCACCATTGATACAGCTAAGATCACTACCATGAAGGATGAACTTAACCTTTCGGGCGAGGTATCAAGCGATGATAATAATGTGGTAAAGGTATTTCCGTTTGCCAGCGGGCAGGTTATATCGGTAAAGGTATCCCTAGGCGATAAGGTTACACAGGGGCAAACACTGGCCGTAATGCGCAGCGCCGATATTGCGGGTAACTATACCGATTTGTCTTCCACGCAATCAGATGTGGCGGTAGCCAAACGGCAGTTAGACCAGGCAACTAACCTGTATAAAAATGGCATATCAAGCGAGCGCGACCTTACAGAAGCACAGGAGAATTATAACAAAGCATTGGCGGCAAACCGAAAAGTTAAGGCACAGCTTTCTATAAACGGCGGCGGCAATACCAGCGAAAATGGTATGCTGGTTATAAAAGCGCCGCAAAGCGGGTATGTTATTGAAAAAAACATTACATCGGGCAGTTTTATAAGGCAGGATAACAGCGGCAGCATGTTCACAATCTCCAACATGAAGGATGTTTGGATATGGGCCAACGTATTTGAATCAGACATTAGTAAGGTTAAAACGGGTTACAGCGCCAAAGTAACTACCATAGCCTACCCGGGTAAAGTTTTTACAGGTAAAGTGAACGAGATCAGTTCTGTTTTGGACCCGGATAATAAGGTGATGAAGATCAAGATCGCCCTGCCTAATCCCGATATGCTGCTCAAGCCGCAAATGTTTACCAATGTGGTTATTACAAATAATGAAAACCAGCAGTCGGTTTTTATTCCGGCTAAAGCTATTGTTTTTGGTAACAGCAAAAACTATGTGGTAGTGTATAATAGCAGATGCGATCTATCGGTACGTGAAGTAAGCGTAATTAAAACGGTTGACAACGTGACTTATATAGCCTCGGGTTTAAAACCGGGTGAAAAAATAATATCAAAGAACCAGTTAATGCTTTATGAAGCCCTGATAGGCGATTAGTGAGTGGATAGTGGTGAGTAGTGAATTTTTAACAGATTCATTCACCACTAACTACTCACCACTAACTACTCACTACAGAAAATGAATAAATTCATTAAAAATATAATTTACTTTTCACTAAGGCACCGTTATTTTGTGTTCTTCATGACCGCTATTTTGGTGGTGATAGGAGTGTGGAGTTACAGCAATACACCTATTGAAACCTTTCCTGACGTAACCAATACACAGATCATTATTATTGCCCAATGGCCCGGAAGAAGCGCGGAAGAGGTAGAAAAATTTATAACCATTCCTATTGAAACGGTATTAAACTCGGTTCAAAAAAAATCAAACCTGCGTACTACTTCGGCATTCGGGCTATCCTATACCCGCATTATTTTTGATGATGATGTGGACGATGCCTTTGCCCGCCAGCAGGTATTGAGCAGGCTGGTAAATGCTGACCTCCCCGACGGGGTGAAGCCCGAAATTGAACCCCCGTATGGCCCAACGGGCGAAATTTATCGGTACACCTTAAAAAGTAAGACAACATCGCTGCGGGAACTTACCGCCATACAGGATTGGGTGCTTGACCGCCAGTTTAAATCGGTACCCGGAGTTGCTGATGTAAATAGCTTTGGCGGTGAAGAAAAAGCGTACGAGGTAAGCGTTAACCCCGCGTTACTGCAAAAATACGGCCTCACATCGCTCGACGTTTATAACGCCATTAACCGGAGCAATATTAATGTTGGGGGTGACGCTATAGAAAAGAATGACCAGGCTTACGTGGTGCGGGGTATTGGGCTCATTAACAATATTGATGAGATGCAAAATATCATCGTTAAAAACGTGAATAACGTACCTATACTAACCAAAGATGTTGCAGAAATAAAAGAGGCGGGTTTGCCGCGCCTGGGGCAGGTGAGCAGGGACGATGAGAAAGATGTGCTGGAGGGTATTGTTGTAATGCGAAAGGGTGAAAATCCGGCTGATGTACTTAATGGCGTAAGGGCCAAAGTAAAAGACTTGAATGATAATATACTGCCCAAAGGGGTAAAAATAGATACCTTTTACGACCGTACCAACCTGATGGATTATTGTACGGAAACTGTAATTCATAATTTACTGGAAGGTATTGTGCTGGTTACAGTTATTGTGTTCCTGTTTATGGCCGATTGGCGCACTACGCTTACGGTAGCTATAATTATCCCGTTATCGCTGCTATTCGCTTTTATATGTATGCGCATTAAGGGTATGAGCGCCAACCTGCTATCAATGGGCGCGGTTGATTTTGGTATAATTATAGACGGTGCTGTGGTGATGGTAGAGGGGCTTTATGTGGCGCTTGACCATAAAGCCAAAGAAGCAGGAATGGAAAAATTTAATAAACTGGCTAAACTGGGCTTGTTTAAAAACGTTGGGACCGAAATGGGCAAAGCCATATTTTTCTCTAAACTGATAATTATAACTTGTTTAATACCCATTTTCGCTTTCCAAAAGGTAGAGGGTAAAATGTTTTCGCCGCTGGCCTATACACTGGGCTTTGCTTTACTGGGCGCGTTAATATTTACGTTAACGCTGGTACCTGCTTTATCGAGCATCCTGCTTAATAAAAATGTAAAAGAAAAGCATAACCCGGTAGTAAGTTTTTTTGAGAATGGCATTCGCAGGATGTTTGGTTATACGTATAAACATCCTAAAACCAGTATAAGCGTGGCTGTACTTATTATGACTGTTACTTTCTTTTCGGCCCGGTTTTTAGGGACAGAGTTTTTACCCGAGTTAAATGAAGGCGCCCTATGGGTGGAAGCCGAACTACCTATGAGCGTTTCATTACCCGAAGCGGAAAGCATTAACCAAAAAATGGTGCAGATACTGCGAAGATTTCCCGAGGTAAAACAAACACTGGCCCAGGTGGGGCGCACGAATGACGGCACCGACCCCAAAGGTTTTTTTGATGTGCAGATACAGGTTGACCTGAAAGATAAAAAGGAATGGCCCAAAGGTGTGTCAGAAGATGATATCATTAGCGATATGGATGTGCAGTTAAAAAAAATACCGGGAGCGGTATTCAATTATTCGCAGCCCATACGTGATAATGTGGAAGAGGCCGTTGCAGGGGTAAACGCCTCGCTCGCGGTAAATATATTTGGCCCTGATTTTAATACGCTTGATGAGAAAGCCGACGAAGTATTAAAAGTTTTAAAAACGGTAAAAGGGATTGATGACCTGGGTGTTTTACGCAACCTCGGTCAGCCCGAGTTCAGGATCGAACTCGATCAGCGTAAAATGGCGCTTTACGGCGTATCAACAGCCGATGCCAACGCGGTAATTGAAATGGCTATTGGCGGTAAGGCGGCAACCGAATTGTATGAGGGCGAACGCCGGTTCGATATCCGCGTAAGGTATCAGAAACAATTTCGCGATACACAGGATAAGATAGAGAACCTGATGGTGCCAACGCTAAGCGGTTCGAAAATAGCGATCAAAGAAATTGCCGATATAAAAATATTAACCGGCCCCGCGTTTATTTACCGCGACAATAATACGCGCCATATAGCCGTAAAATTCTCCAACAGGGGCCGCGACCTGGGCAGCACCATAGCCGAGGCGCAGCAAAAAGTAAATAAGCTGGTTAAACTCGACCAGGGTTATTCTACACAATGGGTAGGTGAGTTTGAGAACCAGACGCGCGCATCAAAAACACTGTCGCACGTGGTGCCCATTTGTTTGCTGGTTATCTTTTTGATCCTGTTCATCACATTCGGGAATGTTAAAGATGCTTCACTGGTGATCATGAATGTGCCTTTTGCCCTGATCGGGGGTATACTGGCCCTTTATATTACAGGTATTAACTTTAGTATTTCGGCAGGCATTGGGTTTATCGCGTTGTTTGGGGTTTGTATACAGAACGGTGTTATCCTGATCTCTGTTTTCCGCAAAAACCTGCAGGAAGGTATCCCGTTGGACAAGGCTATATTAGACGGTGTACTGTCGCGTGTACGCCCGGTGATCATGACGGCTCTAATGGCGGCCCTCGGTTTAATGCCGGCAGCTATATCAACCGGTATAGGTTCTGAAACCCAAAAGCCGCTGGCGGTGGTGGTTATTGGCGGGCTGGTTACTTCAACCATCCTCACTTTATTGATATTGCCGGTTATTTACGCGCTGGTGCACCAGTTGATACATAAACGGGAAAACAGGAGGCTATTGAAAAAGATAGGGGCGGTGAGGGGATAAAATAAAAATTCTACTCAGTGCACTTTGTGTAAACCTTTGCGCCCTCTGCGGTTAATTTTACCACAGAGGGCACTGAGAAAGTCACGGAGATCACAAAGGAGTAAAATAATACAACCTCTTTTAACTTAAATATTTTGCCAACTACTCCGCGTTTGATTCAGGAATGGTAAACCAAAAGGTTGATCCTTTGCCCGGGGTACTTTCAATATCTATCTGGCCCTCATGCCGCCTCACGATCTCTGCCGAAATATACAGGCCCAGGCCCAGGCCCGAATATCTTTGCGAGCTATCATCAACCCGGTAAAATCTGTCGAACAGGAACTGCAATTTATCCTGGGGTATGCCAATGCCAAAATCGGTAATGGCCACCTTTACTGCATGGTCTGATTCTGTAACTTTAACAACAACTTTGTCGGCCCCCGGAGAATATTTAATGGCATTGGTGATAAGGTTTATCATTACCTGTTCTATGCGGTTCCTGTCGGCATAAACGCCAATATTGGTATCGCCTTCAATGATCAGGTGGTGCTGGTCAGACTGTGCATGCATATCATCGCAACATTCTTTTAATAATTCACCCAATATAAAATGGGTTTTCTTTAATTCCAGTTTGCCGGCCTGTATCTTGGTAACTTCCAACAGGTCCTTTATCAGTTCAATTAATTTATCAACCTGTTTAATGCCCTTCTGTACAAAAGAATGGGCCAGTTTCATTTCTTCCTTTTTCGAGGTAATCCGCTCTATCATTTGCAGCGCCGCTTTAAGGCTGGTAATAGGGGTTTTTAATTCATGGCTGGCAATGCTTATAAATTCATCTTTTTTATTCAGCAGGTCGCGGGTAGCTTCGTCTATCAGTTTTTGAACGGTAATGTCCAGCAATGTCCCTATAAAGCGGATGGCGGCGCCTTTTTCATTAAAATAAGCCCGGCCCTTAGCCTTCAGCCATTTAATTTTATTATGGACAGGTACGGTACGGAACTCCAGGTCAAACTCGCCCGAATTTTTATCACTTAGTGTAACACGAATGCTATTTTTAACCCGTATCCGGTCATCCGGATGGATCAATTCTAAAAAAGCCGCCATATCAATATGGCCCGATTGCGATAAGCCGAATATTTCTTTACAGCGTTTGTCCCATATTAACTCTTTGGTTTGCGGGTCATAATCCCACGTGCCTAACCCTGCCGAATCAACTGCGAATTTCAGCCGTTCCTTGCTTTCCATTAATAAACGTTCTGCCTCGGCTAATCCTTCTTCAACCTTACGTTTATCAGTAATATCTTCTATGGCCAGCAAAATGAGTTTTTCGCTATTTATATTATCAATTTCGCGGGCGTTAATGCGGATGATCCTTTTGCCAATAAGGGGAAAGGTTGGCGTAATTTCAACATCAGCCAACTCCTTTTTTGCAGGAAGCACTTTCTCTAATAATTCCCGTAGCTCGGGGATATCCCATTGATGGTTGGCTAATTCATATATATAATGTCCTTCGGTTTCTTTTTCGGTAATATTAAATTTCTCATGAAACCCTCCCGTGGCGCGTTTTATCCGCATGTCCTTGTCGAGGATAATTAGCGAATCACGGATGGTATTTACAATGCCCTCTGCGTATAGCCGGGTATTATTTAACTGTTCATTCCTGTCCAGTAATTCCTTATTCACTATGATGATCTCTTCGTTGGTGCTTTGCAATTCTTCTTTAGAGGTTTCCAACTCTTCGTTCAGGCTTTGCAGTTCTTCACTGCCTGATAGCAGTTCTTCGTTTGCGCTTTGCAGTTCCTCGTTGGCTGTTTCCTGCTCTTCTGATATCACGCGCATATCGGCCCTCGTCTGCATAAGTTCTCTTTCTAACTGCTCTATACGCAATTCAGAGGCATTATAGTTCATATCTTCCGTTGCCTGGCCCGTATCAAACATCCCGGTTTGAATACCGGTTGATGATGCGGGCTGAAAAACAACCAGGTAATGCGGTTCGGCTGCTTCGGGAAGCCTGACAACCTGTATATTAACAAAATGCTGCAGGTCGTTCAGCTTAAAAAAAACAGCAAACTTACGTACCGCGAGATCTGTTTTTTTAGCCATGTGCAGCATATTACGCAATTCGAACCCCAGGCCCTCGCGTGCCATTTTTAATATATTGTAACTGGGTTTCCCCGCCGGGGGAGTAAGCCATGCTTCTGTAGACCCGCGGAACTGAACGATATCAAATTTATCATTAACCAGTACGCTGGCCGGCATAAAATTGGCAAGCATGGCCTCGTCGGCCACTTTAAAAATATCCTTGTTCTCGCTTTCCTTTTGAACGCTTTTATCAATTTCCCTGAACGTTTTTTCCCTGCCGGGAGAATTCACGGTCATAAACCGGCCTAACGGGCCTTTCCTGCTGTATATCTTTTCAGTAGAATTATAAGATTTAAAAATATCGGTATTGTTCCCAATGGTCTCTGATTTGCCCAGCACCAAATAACCGTCTTCATTTAATGAATAATGAAAAGTGGTTAATGCCCTTTTTTGTAAAACGGGTTCAAGGTATATCAGCACATTCCGGCAGCTAACCAGGTCGATCTTGGAAAAAGGAGGGTCCTTCAGCAAATTATGGTGCGCGAATACGCACATATCACGAATAATTTTGTTTACCTGGTAATTACCGTCCATTTTGGTAAAAAACTGTTGCAGCCTTGATGAAGATAGTCCATTCAATTCTGTCTGGCTGTAAATTCCTGTGCGAGCCTTGGCAATAGCTATTTCAGAAATATCAGTAGCGAATATCTGTATCTTCATAGCAGCGGCTTTATCTCCCAATTGCTCCTGCAGGCATATCGCTATGGAGTAGGCTTCTTCGCCCGTAGCGCATCCGGCTATCCATATCCTTAATGGTTCATTGATGGTTTTTTTGCTAACCAATATAGGAAATATCGAACTGCATAAAACCTCAAAGCTTTGCGTGTCGCGAAAAAAATTAGTGACCGATATCAGCATATCATTATATAAGGCATCCTGCTCGTTCTTGTTCTCACGCAGATAATTCAGGTAATTAACCGGCTTTTCTATTTTATTAAGCGCCATGCGCCTTATGATGCGGCGCTTTAAGGTGCTTTGTTTATAATAGGTAAAATCAACGCCCCTGCGCACACGCAATACAGTAAGTATTTGTTTAAAAGTTTCGTTATCCTGCTGCGGCATAGTATCAGCTATTTCTTTGGAGGAATAATCGGTATGAAAAGCATGATTAATAGCAACAAGATGTTCGGCGATCTTTGCAGGAGATAAAACAAAATCAACCGCCCCGCCTTTAACAGCGCTTTTGGGCATACTGTCAAACGCGGCCGAACCTTCATCCTGCGCGAAGGTTAAGCCCCCGTATGATTTAATAACCTGCAGGCCAACCGTACCATCGCTTAAAGCGCCCGATAATACGACCCCTATGGCATAACTTTGATGCACCACCCCTAACGAGGAAAAGAAAAGATCAATGGTATTGCCCTTTTTGTTTTTTTCGTCTAATGGCGCCAGTTTGAGTACACCATCAGTAGCGGTCACTATTTTATTTTCAGGTATAATGTATAAATTATCCGGATCAAGGTGTATATTATTGGTAATTTGATGAACGGGGAAAGGGGCTACCTTTTGAAGTATCTCGGGCAAAATACTCTCATGTTTAGGGCTTAAATGCTGGATAAAAACAAACGCCATGCCGGGTTTGGCAGGCAGCGCCTTTAAAAAAGACCGTACTGCATCCAGCCCGCCTGCGGAGGCGCCAATGCCCACTACGGGAAATTGAAATTTTGAAGCGTCCTCTTGGCTCGCTTTATCCATTAGAGCGGGTGATAAAATCTTGTGTGTTTTTAGATACAACTATTAATTAACAGAACTGTTTCAATTGTTTTTTAAATGTATAATTAATAAAGCAATATCGCCCCTAAAAAAACAAAAAAGCGGATGACAGGGCCGGTCATCCGCTTTTTATGCAGAATAAGTATGTTTATTTCTTTTTTGGGGGCATAGGCACACCTAACTGGTATAAAAAGGTAGCTTCTGATTGAATATCACTATGCGAAGTTATTTTTCCGGCTTTATTGAATGTGTAAATATCAACATCCGGTACTTTGAATGATTTTCCTGTTGCTTTCATCTTCATATATTCTTTTTTAAAAGTCCCGGTCCAAATGCCACTTATCATTACGGTATCGCCTTCGGCCACAGCGTGAATTTTATCGCCCTTAAAATCAGGGAATGCAGCAAAAAACTCTTTGGTTTCAATTTTCAGGGAATCCTGATTTTTTTTTGGCTTACTTGTTCCGTCCCCATATTCCACAAAATCCGATGAATAATCTTTAAACGCTGCCGCTACATCACCTTTACTAAAAGCAATTTCTGAATTTAAAGCGGTTTGTTTATTTTTTGCCGTCATCATCGCCGCACTATCGGCTGCTGATGAAGTTGTTGCAGATTTGTTGTTACAGGCAGAAAGGAAAAGCGCGGCAATAGCCACACCGAAGATCAGTTTTTTCATGTTGTTGTGGGTTAAGTTTTTTATAAAACTAAATAATAAAGTTTTAATATACAACAGCTTAAGTTTTTACACTTCTTTAAAAACGGATATGGGGCTTGTTTTTATACTCAGCAAAAAGGATTTGCCTACACTTATTTTTATGCTTTTATCCTGCAGCATTGCTTTTATAGCATCGTCGGTTTTGAGTGCCTCAAAGAGATCGCGCGCTACTGCCGAGCCGCTGATGTTATTGGTCACCTTGCCGTTCTCCATCGTAATATTAAACGTGTAACCTGATTTTCCGCGGTCGCCTGCCGATTCAAAATCAGTAATATTCAGTTTAAAACTTTGCTCTGCAGTAAGGCTTCTTTTCAGGTGCAGCCTGATAACGGGGATGTATCGCCTCCAGGTGGTTAAATATTTTCTCTCTTCCATGCGTGGGCGGTAAAGGTATCATTTAATGCTGATGAATTTGCCGAATGGGAGATTTATATGTTTAGAATTGTCTTGGGGGTTGTTTGACTTGCATTGCCCGGCCTAAAAATTAATATTGGGTCTTATGCACTTTTTAGTATTTTTAGTGATCAAATAAACCACCATAACTACCAAAATGATGAAATACCTGCTTTGCCTGCTATGTTATATTAGTTTGTATTTGAACACGGGATTTGCACAACAGCGCGATCGGGTATCGGGCAAGCAATTGTTTGCCCAAAATTGCGCCACCTGCCATAGCCTTGACAACGACGGGATGGGCCCGCGCCTCGGCGGCATAACCACCTTGCTGTCGCAAAAAACATTGATAACTTTTATCAGCGATCCTGCTAAAGTAATAGCCTCAGGCGAGGAGCGCGCAGTTAATTTGAGCAAAAGATATAAGCTGCTGATGCCTTCGTTCGCTCCATTGGGCGTAACCAAAATTAAAGCCATTGTAAACTATATAGCCACTGAAACCAAGCTGCACCAGTATAAAGCCTTAGCAGTTGAAAAATACGAGGGCCCTGCCGACGGGAGGCTTTTGCCTGCCATTAAAAAATCAGGATTGAAAGTTGATCTGAAAGACTTTATCCAACTGCCGCGGCCCAAAAAAAACCTGCCCGATAAAGGCATAGCTACGTTAAGGCCATTCCCCGGAGCCGACGGAACGCTATTTGTAGCCGACCAGCTGGGTGTTATTTACCGCATAAGCGGTGCCAAAGCCGATACATTTTTGAATATAACCAACTATGTAAAAACTTTCAAGGCCGAAGGTGGCCTAACCTGGGGCCTGGGCAGTTTTGCGTTTCATCCCGATTTTTTACATAACGGACTTTTTTACACCACAAATTCTGAATCGCATTCGGATAAACGCGCCGAAAACGTTTATATAGATTCGTTAAAATCTGACCTGCAATGGGTTTTAACCGAATGGAAAATGGATAATGTTAAGGATAAGGTATTCAAAGGTACCCGTCGCGAATTGCTGCGCATTAACGAACCCACCGCCGCGCACGGCGTAGCTGAAATTAATTTTATACCGGGTTTAAAAAAGGACGATAAAAATTACGGCCTTTTATACATGGGTATTGGCGATGGCGGGTCGAACAATATCAAGCACCCTGAATTTGCTGATAATAAACAATCGTTTTTAGGTTCAATTATCCGCATTGACCCGCTTGGACATAACAGCCCGAATGGTAATTATGGTATCCCGGCTGATAATCCTTTTGTTAAAGATACCAACCCGCTTACCCGCAAAGAGATATACGCGCTTGGTTTTCGTAACCCGCACCGTTTTGCCTGGGACATTACGCCGGCAGGTACCCGTATGTTTGTTTCGGATATTGGCGAATCGAATATTGAAGAGTTAGATATTGTTGAAAAAGGCGGTAACTATGGGTGGAGTACCCGCGAGGGCGATTTCGGTATCAATACCGTGCAGGACCTGAAAAAAGTTTACCCGCTTTCCGAAAGCGAGCTAAATAAATTTAAACGACCATTTGCCACCTACGACCACATGGACGGTAACTCCATAAGCGGCGGTTATGTGTACAAAGGGCCGATAACTGCTTTGCAAAACAAATACATTTTTGGCGATATTGTAAGAGGCAGGTTATTTTATGTTGACCTGGCCAATAACATGGCCGACCATGAGATACACGAGATAACAGTAATGTATAATGGTAAAGAAACTACCATTAACACCTTGTTCAACGCAAAACGGGCTAACCTGCGCTTTGGGTATGACCAATATACCAATACGCTTTATATCATGACCAAAGCCAACGGAATGATAAGGGTGATTAGTAATGCTTATTATTAGCAAGCCTTATCTTGCTGCGCCTAACCACTGCATGCCGGTAACACCGCTGATAGCATCGCCGACTTCATGCCCGGCGGCTGCTTTAAAATCGAGGCCCAGTAGTTTGGCAATAGTTTGAGCCAATTGCTTATGATAAGTGATCGCGCCTGATTTCATTTCGCCCAGGGAGGGGGTATCGGGGCCTAAAATGGCAAACCAGGTTTGTTCAGAATGCGGGGCTATAAATGGCCCGTGATCGCGCCAGTTTGCCAGGTTCGCGTCTCCACGGCCATGGTCGCAGGTAATAATTAGCGTAGTTTTATCTTTGTAAACGGGATTGCTTTGCAAGTATTCCCATAATTCTTGTATATAAGCGTCTTCCTGGTGGGCACGATCGAGGTAGAATTTATAGTAACCGGCATGTGCCATCTCGTCGGTTTCATCAAAAGCCAGGTACAGTACCCGCGGCTGGCATTGTTTTAAATACTCTTTTGCAAATTCAAAGGTTAAAAAATCTATGCGTGTAGAGTCTCCCAAATAATGGGGCGCTTTGCGCTGCATTTCGTCGAGATATTTTATACGGTCGTTCATGCCGGGCAGATTAAGGTCCATAAAGCCCGCATTTACCAGCAGGCCCGAACGCTTTACATTCAGTATCTGCGTAAACCTCTCCCACGAAGCAAATACAGCCACTTTGTTTTCAAATCCCTTTTGTTGATTAATATACTCTAATAAGTTTATGTTGGGGTTGCACACCGCGTTATTGCTGTTGATGCGCGGGTCGGGGAAACCGGTGAATAGTTCGTTGTAGCCGGGATAGGAGAGCGAGTACCGGTTGGCTACTTCGTCTCGGCTGCCCACGTCGCGGTTGCCATAAAGCTGCCCGTCCTGCACCACAGTCGACCATATAAACGGGAACAGCAGTTTTCTTCTGTCAGTTACCGAGGCAGCCCAGAACTGTTTTTGTACGGCGGGTTTATCGTCGGTAAATTTAGAGTTGATCAATGCTGAATCGGCGCCGCGGTAAAACTCCTGCCAGCGAAGGCCATCCAGCGTTACAATGATCACATTTTTGGTTTTTAGGGGTTGCGCGGCCAGTGGCGTGCAAAGGCCGGCGGCAAGCAATAACAGGATCAAATTTTTCATAGGGTAATGATTTAAACCTGCACAAAAGTACCGCCGCCATATTACCCCCGCATTTAGCGGAAATTAACTTAATGTATTGTGGAAAAATTAAGAATTGTTAATAACTTTTGAAATAGCGGGGATGGGATTACCGATTGATAAAATAAAAAAGCCGATAACCAAGGCTATCGGCTTGTGCACCCAAAGGTACAGTTTTCGAACCAATTTATCGCCGATTTGAAGCGGTTGGCTGATTTTGATAATTCACTTTAGGGCCTCTTGGTGACGTTTAAAACCTTCTATGGCCAAAATCTTTTGTTAAGTCCTCGCTAAAATTATTCAGCATACTTTTTCTTGAAATATTCATTGACCTCTTTAGCGTTGTTGAATTTTTGTTTAGCTATTAACTGATAAAAGGGTTTATATTTCATAAACATTTCATTGGAGATATAGTCTTCGGTCCAGGTACAATGTTTCATTTTATTTAACGGCTTAAGGTAAATCAACCCTTTTGCGACGTCACCATAGCAAACGGATGGATAAAATTCGAAGTATTCCGAATAACTATCCCTGATAAACTCGAAAGGAGAGTTTTTTACACTAAACCCCACGGCACCCGCAACTGATTTGTCTATAACGGTTTCAACAAGATGCTGCATAAGCGGTGGGTGAGTTTTATCCTCAACATCTGCATCCAGCGGCTGAAACAATTCAATCTGAAAGATATCGTCTTTATATTTTTGGCCTAATAACATTCCCATCCGCTCCTGCACAGCAACCACTTTATGATTTTGAATTATCGGGCGCCCCAGTTGCGGCATCGTATGTGCGAACCCAACCAGCACCACCCCTTTATCTCCCTTATTGATCATCTCCTGCTCAATATTGTTGGCCATAATACCCTCCCGGTTACCTGCGATCAACATTGCTTTTATTGCAGGGAAGATTCTGAACTTTTCTGTAAATGGTGCAGGTCCTTTTTTATCTCCGCCTATATTCAACAGGCCTATGTTAGGTCCTTCCCAATCACCATCCAAGCCTACCAAACGCATTTTTGGCGCATTCACAGGCAAGCTTTTATTTAATGCCCAAACCGTTTTCAGCACATCCCAGTACTCCTTATCGCCCCAACCCCGCCAGGGTTGGCTTCTTGCAATTTCCATAGCAAGCGTTTCATCGTATTGCCGGTTATTTACAAGCTTTTTTATTTTTTCATTCATGCAGGCTGGCATAACCTCCATCCCGATACATCTTACTCCTGATTTAAAATACAAATCAGGAATAACACTGTTAAAAAAAACCAGGTTGTCCTTTTGACTATGCATTTCTCCTAAAAGCGTAACCTTATGATGTGCCGCTATCCTGACAAGATAGTTTTCAGGGCTTTGACTGTTTTTCTTTATCCACGAGGTAAATAAGGTATCCTGTTTTATGTTGGAGACTTCCGTTAATTTTGATGCGGGCCTGTGCAAAAACGGCAGATCAAGGCGGCCCATTGGTATCTCCATTTTCCAGGAATGATAAATTCCCGGAATGGTCTCTGCTAAATAACTACCGGACAAAACCATAAATGATAAAATAGCAACTGCTCTCCAAATGAACACTCTTTTTACAGGATGGGCCCCCCTCTTAACAATTGAACCGGCCAAATAATCATGCCATCCTCGTTTTTTTGAAGTGAAACCGATCCATAAAAACCCAAAGAATAAAAACAATGCAGAAAACATTTTTGCTATGCTTTCGCGAAACACTGACCGGATAAAGGATAAGCTTTCAGCATTAGTATTGTAAACTTTTATGTTTAATAACCATTTGCCAGCAGTTTGTCCTTTAAAAGCAATAGATACCGACGAGTATACTATCAGCAAAATGAAAAATGCGAATTGGAAATTGAAATAGATGAAAATAGATGAAAAAAGCAATGAATAAAACAGAGTTTTTAAAATTGCATATACCAATAAAAAGTCTAACCATATTGCAAGGAACCGTATCCAAAAGCCTGCCTTGTTACTGATGTCTTTTTTCATTGGTTTGAATTTGTTATGCGGAAATGACCACTTTGAATAGTGCTGCTTTTCAATTAAGTTAACTACAGAATTTATGCAGCCGATGAAATGATTTAATTGCAATTCTATTATCGATAAATTAACTGATTATCATTTATATGAACCATGATGTGGATCATTAATAAAACTGATGGTTGACATTTTAATCTTGTGCCGGAATCGGGTGGTCCGGTAATTCGCATCTGATTAACAAAGAGTTAAGTGGAAATAAAAGCGGGACAACTGGCCAGGAACTGGTGTTGTCCCGCTGGGTGCTCGCGACGAGATTCGAACTCATATCGATGGTACCGGAAACCATAATTCTATCCGTTGAACTACGCAAGCATTTATTGATGCAAATATAATTTTATAATATCGAATATCGAATGCTGAATTTCGAATCACGAAGTAAAAAAAATTCATTATTCATCATTCGATATTCCGTGTTCGATATTTTACAGGACCTCCCATGTGTAACCTTGTCCCCAATTTGGTACAGGTTGTAGGTTATTAATTCATTGCAGAGGTATTCGTCAGGAGCAAGGCATCCGGGTGTGGTTTAATAGGGAGTTTGTCAAAGTTGTTAAATATGCTCCTGCCTGCAGCCTGCACTTTCATTAGTAAAATTTCTCTTTTTAATTGATTAGAAGTAAAAATAGCCACGCCCATGTCAACCCGGGCTTCATACAGTAATGATAAATTCACCGAACTTGAGTTCCAGTTATAAATATCCTTAAACTCGTAAGGTTTATTGGTGAAATTGCCATAATAGATCAGGAAATCATATAATAATTTATAGGCATCTGATTTTTTGAAAAACAAGTAAATGTTTACTATTTTGTTCTTGTAGGTGCGTATCCCGATCATGTCTAACACCAGGCCATTTTCCATTTTTAATGTAGTGGTGTCTTTATACGCATAATTTAAACAGCTGTCTGCATCAAACTTACTATCACCATCAAGGAATGCTAATTTATTGCCTGGTATTGTACTTATATCAGCTCCTAAAGTAAGGCCATTTATACCATTGCAGTATTTTAAATATTCAACCGACCCTTGCTTTAGCTGGCAAAAAGACGTTACGGGCAGGCATAGTATAATAAGAAGGATCTTCGAAAATTTGTAATTAATTAAATTCAGAAAACGCCTTCTCATAACGTTGATTTTAATAATATGGCTATTCGATAAGAATGCCGGGTAATTGCCTTAAATAAAATGTGATAAATTGTTAGTTGAGGTGGTGTTGTTTGTATACAACAGTTAAACTTTTAACAATATCTATACCAATTTATCGATATACTTAATAATATATCGATTAAGTTAATTTAAATAACAACCTGGAGGCAGCGAATAGTTATAAAAGTATAAAACAACCAGACCGGCTGCTTTAATTATTGGAAGAACCTGAAATGAAAGATTTTAAAATAATGAATGCAGAATAATGAATATCAAACTATCATTCAACACGCGCTATTACTCCCCCCTTCTGGGGGCTGGGGGGTTAGACGTTGAACCGGAAATGCATTACATCCCCATCCTCCACAATATAGGTTTTGCCCTCAATGCCCAATTTGCCGGCTTCTTTAATAGCGGCCTCCGAACCATTATACTTTACAAAGTCATCGTACTTAATAACTTCGGCGCGGATAAAGCCTTTCTCAAAATCGGTATGTATAACGCCCGCGGCCTGGGGCGCGGTAAAGCCATGTGTTATGGTCCACGCGCGTACTTCCTGCACACCCGCGGTGAAATAGGTGGCCAGGTTAAGCAGCTTATACGCGGCCTTTATCAGCTTGTTTACGCCCGATTCGGTAAGGCCGAGGTCATCCAAAAATAGTTGGCGCTCCTCGAACGATTCCAGTTCGGCTATCTCGGCCTCAATTTGTGCCGATATTACCAATACACCCGCGTTCTCATCTTTTACGGCCTGTTTAACTTTATCAACATAAGCATTGCCTGTATTTACAGAGGCCTCGTCAACATTACAAACATATAGTACCGGTTTTGCGGTTAGCAGCCAAAGGTCGGCAATATATTCCTTGTCCTCATCAGCAACAGGGGCGGTACGCGCCGATTTACCCTTCAGCAAATGCTCTTTATATACCGTAAGCACATCAAAGGTTTTTTTAGCCTCTTTGTCGCCGCCGGTTTTTGCCATTTTCTCAACCTTTTGTATTTTCTTTTCGATAGAATCAAGATCCTTCAGCTGTAGCTCGGTATCAATAATTTCTTTATCGCGGATGGGGTCTACACTGCCGTCAACGTGTATCACATTATCATTATCAAAACAGCGCAAAACGTGCAGTATAGCGTTGGTTGAGCGTATATTGCCTAAGAATTGGTTGCCCAAACCCTCGCCCTTGCTGGCGCCTTTAACCAGGCCCGCTATATCAACGATCTCAATAGTATTTGGCACCACATTTTTAGGGTTAACTATTTCTGTAAGTTTAACCAGCCGCTCATCGGGCACGGTAATTACGCCCACATTTGGCTCAATGGTGCAAAACGGAAAATTAGCCGCCTGCGCCTTCGCGTTTGATAAGCAATTAAAAAGTGTTGATTTCCCCACGTTCGGTAAACCCACTATACCACATTGTAAAGCCATATTATTATATTAAGAATCAAGAGTCAGGAAGCAAGAATCAAGAAAAGTCTTAACTCTTGCTTCTTGATTCTTGTCTCCTTTAAAAGGCGCAAAGATAACAGAAAATACTACCTTACAATTTGAAAAAATAAACGACTTTTGTGGCAGCTAATCAGAATTTATAAATATGTAAAACGGGAATCATCATGGAAGAAATGGTTGAACAAATAGAATTGTTACTGGAGGGCAACAATGAGAATGAACTCCGGGAATACCTGAACAACCTTAATATATCAGACGTTGAAGAACTGATAGGTGAACTTCCGGAATATGGCCCTAAGTTTATTGAAACATTATCGCTTAACCGCGCGGTAAATGTGTTCCGCATACTCGATTTTCCTACGCAGGAGCGTATCATCAAAAAACTTTCAGGTGAGAAGGTAGCTGAGATCATTAATGAACTGCCGCCGGATGACCGTACCTCGTTATTCAGCGAGCTGCATGGCGACGCGGTTAAAGCGCTGATACTGCATCTGTCGCCAGCCGACCGCAAAGAGGCTTTATCGCTATTGGGTTACGCTGAAGATAGCGTTGGCCGTTTAATGACACCCGACTACATCGCGGTTAAAAAGAGTTGGGATGTTAACCGGGTGCTGGCGCACATCCGCGAGTATGGGAAAAACTCAGAGACCATTGATGTTATTTATGTATTGGGCGACAGGGGAGTTTTGCTGGATGATATCCGCATCCGCGAGATATTACTGGTTGACCCCGATACCAAAATAAGCCAGCTGATGGACGGCAGGCTGGTGGCCTTAAAAGCCACTGACCCGCAGGAGGAGGCCATCAACGTGTTCAGGATGAATAACCGTACGGCACTCCCCGTTACTGATAAAGAGGATATATTATTAGGTATTGTTACAGTTGATGATATTCTTTGGATAGCCAACGAGGAATACACCGAGGACATTCAAAAAATTGGCGGTACAGAAGCGCTGGACGAACCTTACCTGGATATTAATTTATTCAGGCTGGTAAAAAAGCGGGTAGGGTGGCTTATTATTTTGTTTTTAAGTGAAATGCTCACTACATCTGCCATGCAATCGTATGGGATAGAGTTAGCGCAACTTACCATGCTGGCTTATTTTGTACCGCTTATCATATCAAGCGGGGGTAATAGCGGCTCGCAGGCGTCGACATTAATTATACAGGCAATGGCATTAGGCGAAGTTAGGCTTATTGACTGGTGGCGGGTTATGCGCCGCGAAATTATTTCGGGATTGTTTTTAGGGGTTATATTAGGTATAATAGGATTTTTACGCGTATCGCTATGGACAACATTTAGTGACGCTTACGGCGCAAATTGGTTGCTGATGGCATTTACTGTTGGTTTTGCATTAATTGGGGTAGTGCTTTGGGGGTCGTTAGCGGGATCTATGCTTCCGATAGTATTAAAAAAACTGGGTTTTGATCCTGCCACATCCTCGGCCCCATTTGTTGCTACATTGGTTGATGTAACAGGGCTGGTAATTTATTTTAATATCGCTATGCTCATTTTTGGACGTATCGGGCATGTTTTGCACATGCAGGTTAAATGACGCGTAAATTAAGAATAAAACAAAAAAACCTGCCAACCGGCAGGTTTTCATTTTGGTTTATATGTGGTTTAATCAGGTCTTATATATCAAATGAAAAATCATCGTCAGCCGTAGTTTTTGCAGCTTCGGGTGCGTCAATAAACTCGTAACGTTTTTCAACAACTTCCTGGTTCTCTTTGATGTAATCAATTGTCCCGTTCAGCCCTTCAACAAATTTTTCGAAATCTTCTTTGTATAAAAATATTTTGTGCTTTATAAAAACACCATCTTCCAGCCTTTTTTTGCTTTCAGTAATTGTAACGTAGTAATCGTTTGACCGTGTTGCCTTTACATCAAAAAAATAAGTTCTTTTACCCGCTCTTACCTTCTTTGAAAAAACCTCTTCGCGCTCTCTGTTGTCAAAATCTCCCATATAAAAATTGTTATAGTTTAGTTTAGTTAGGCATAAATATAAATAATTTTTGAAAATGCAAGTATTAAAACAAATATTATTAACCTTTTTTAAAAGTTTATATATAAATATAGTTTATAATTTTTTTAATTTTCAGACACTTCTTCCTCTAATAATTGCTTTTCATACAATTCAAAGTACGTTGCCTTTTGCTGCATAAGGTATTCGTGGGTACCCTGTTCAATAATTTCGCCATTGTCCATTACCAATATTTTATCCGCATTTTTTATGGTCGATATGCGGTGAGAGATAATAATATTTGTTTTACCCTGCATAATATATCCAAGGTTATGTAATATTTCTTCCTCGGTGCGGGTATCAACCGCCGAGAGGCAATCATCAAAAACCAATATCTGCGGATGCTTAACAATAGCCCGCGCTATTGATACCCGCTGCTTTTGCCCCCCCGACAAGGTTATGCCCCGCTCACCAATTAAAGTTTCAAAGCCATTCTCCAATTCTTTAATATTATCATACACCGCGGCATCTTTAGCGGCCTGTTCAACGGTTGGCATATCCAGTACATCGGCGCTAAAAGCGATATTATTGGCGATGGTATCCGAAAACAGGAAAACTTCCTGGGGTACAACACCTATTTGCGCGCGGTAGCCTTCCAGGTTAAGGTGTTTTACAGGTTCATTATCAATTAATATTTCCCCGCCGGTTGTATCATACATCCGCAGCAATAAATTAGCTATAGTTGATTTACCCGCCCCCGTACGCCCTATGATAGCCACCATCTCGCCGGGTTTAGCAGTAAATGATACATTTTTTAGCGCCTGTATGCCCGTGTCCGGATAGATGAAGGAAACATTTTTAAATTCTATTAACCCGTTTATTGTGCGCTTAGGCGTATCGGGCGATTTGATCTCGGGCTGCGTGTCTAAAAATTCATTGATACGTTTTTGCGAAGCCGCCGCGCGCTGCGTTAACTATGTTACCCACCCCAATGCCATTACCGGGAAGGTAAGCAGGTTAAGGTATACAATAAACTCGGCTATGTTACCGGCGGTAATGGTACCCTTCATTACCTCTATACCGCCAATAAATATGGTGATAACGTTACTCAACCCAACCAGCAATAACATAAGCGGGTAAAATGAGGCCTGCACCTTTACCAGCGCCATAGAATGTGTTTTATAATCCTCGCTCTCCAGCGCGAATTTTTGCCGCACAGAACCTTCACGCACATACGATTTCATGATACGGATACCCGAAAAATTTTCCTGCACAAAGCTTGATAATCCCGACAGTCTTTCCTGTATCTTCTCGCTGCGAAAATGGATAACATTATTTACGTAATAAATAATAACCGCCAATATAGGCAGCGGCAATACCGAAAATACCGCCAGCCTTACATTTATTGTAAGCATGAAGTAGATCACCAAAATAAAAAGTACCACCGTGTTAATGGTATACATAATGCCAGGCCCCAAATACATACGCACCCGACTTACATCTTCCGTTACACGGTTCATCAGGTCGCCTGTACTATTGCGGCGGTAAAACGCGAGCGACAGGGCCTGGTAATGGTTATATATTTCGTTTTTAAGATCGTACTCAATAAGGCGCGACACCAAAATAATGGTTTGCCGCATAAAAAACGTGAATAAACCACTTATTAACGCTAGTACAAATACCAAAACGCCAAACAAAATCAGGCTCGATCCAAATATCTCATAGATCATGGCCTGCCTGTTAAATCCCGAAAAAAGCTGGTAAACGCCTATGTTCTCAGTAACCAGGTCAAACGCTATACGGATAACCGGCGCGCGCAAAACGGTGAAAATATTGGATATAATAACAAACAACACACCCGGAATAAGGCGCCAGCGGTATTTATAAAAGAATTTATTGAGGTAAGCGAGATCCTTCATAGAAACTCAAAAATACATTAATTGGGCCAACTAAATAACTGTTTTTTGTCTGAAAAATGCCAGTTCTTCTCCATTTCTTATAAAATTATCGGTACGCTTTAATCCGGCTTTTTCAAGCACACGCTGCGATCCCGAATTTTCAAAAACAGTAACCGCTACAATTTCTGTGACATTGGTATCTGATAAGCCGTGTGTTATCATGGCCGCAGCCATTTCGGTTGCAAGTCCCTGTCCCCAATACTTTTGCTCCAAACTATAGCCAAGTTCCACTATTCCGGGCTCGTCATTAAAAGGGCGCAGCAGGCAGCTTCCCATAAATTCGCCGTTAATTTTATTGAACATGCCCCATGTTCCGGTTGTTTTAGTGATGGCATATTGCTTTAAAGCATTGTTAAATATAACTATACGCTCATCCCTGTTGCGGCGGGGCAGGTATAGGGCAACCCTTTCATCAGTAAAATGGGCTAAATAAATTTCCTGCTCTTCAGGTAAAAATTCACGAATAATTATTCGGGGAGTTTGGATGATCATACTCATTTGCCAAATATAAATTAATAGATTAATTGTACGACATTCGTTACCCTCTCTGCGGCAAGCGGCAGCGAGGGTGGTCGGGCGAAGTTCCGAAGCTTCGGGAGGTGAGTAAACGGCGCGCGTTCAGGTGGTCCGGGTGGTCCAGGTGGTCCGGGTGGTCCGGGGTGGTCCGGGGTGGTCCGGGGTGGTCCACCCTGGTCCAGTTGGATTCAGCAAGATTGGCCCGGATTTACCATGTTTTTAACCCACACCATATAATTTCTTCCGGACTTTCTGACTTCCCCGACTTTCTCACTCAAACAAAACTCTTTGTTGCTATAAAAAATTATATACTTTTGCAATGCCTAAAAACACTTAATGCCTAACACTGACTCTACCGGATCTATTTTTACCAGGCTTGAAGCATACGGGCATAAGAAAGTTGTATTCTGCAGCGACCCTGATACGGGATTAAAAGCCATTATAGCCATTCATGATACTACATTGGGCCCGGCATTGGGCGGCACGCGCATGTGGGCCTATAAAACCGAGCAGGACGCGTTGGACGACGTATTGCGCCTATCCAAAAGCATGACCTACAAAGCCGCCATATCAGGGCTTAACCTGGGCGGCGGCAGCGCGGTAATAATTGGCGACTCGCGCAAAGACAAAAGTGAGGCGCTGCTGCGCAAGTTTGGCCGTTTTATAAAAAACCTGAACGGCGAGTTTATTACTGCAGAAGACGTAGGCACCAATCCGCGCGATATGGAATATATTCGCATGGAAACCCAGTATGTTACGGGTGTTCCTGAAACCATTGGCGGCAGCGGTGATCCGTCGCCTATATCTGCCTTAGGTGTTTTTATGGGGATAAAAGCTTCGGTAAAAGAACTTTTTGGTACCGATAGCTTAACCGGGAAATCGGTTATTGTACAGGGCATAGGCCAGGTAGGCGAAAATTTAGTAAAGCTGCTGCGCGACGAAAATGTTAAAGTATATATAAGCGATATAAACGAAGAACAAACGGCGCGGGTATCAAAAAAATATGGCGCCGAAGCGGTATCAAATAACAGTATTTTTGATATCGATGCCGATATTTATTCGCCATGCGCCTTAGGCGCTACAGTTAATACCCATACCATTAATAAACTTAAATGCGCTATAATTGCAGGGTCGGCAAATAACCAGTTGGAAGATGAAGCGGTACATGGCCGGTTATTGCTTGAAAAAGGGATATTATTTGCTCCTGATTATGTAATAAATGCCGGCGGCGTAATTAATTGTTACTCAGAGTTGATGGGTTTCACTAAAAAGCGTACCTTACAGCTTACTGAAAATATTTATGAGGCTACGCGTAACATAATAAAACTTTCGAAATCAGAAAACATAGCTACCATACAGGCCGCAAATAAGATAGTTGAAAAGCGGATAGCCGACATAAATAAAGTTAAATCATCCTATTAAATAAATTATCACAAACAGGATCAGTCCTAAATCGTTCTTACAACAATGTTAAACAGAAGGCACCTACGGGTAAAGGTATTACAGTCATTATACGCATACCATCAAACAGAGGCGGTTAACGTCAGTCAGCAGGAAAAAAACTTATTATTAAGCATAGATAAGGTATACGAAATGTATATCTGGATGCTCTCACTTATAGCAGAGGTGGTAGGCTACACCCAAACCGACGCGAGTGACAGGGCCCACAAACATTTACCCACCGCCGACGATCTGAACGCCAATTTGAAATTGCTTACCAACCGGTTTGTAATTTCGCTTAATCAAAACAAAGAGTTTTTAGCGGGGTTAAAAAAATACAAGGTAGAATGGACCTTTGAGCCCGAATTGGTAAAAACACTATTTACCAATTTGAAGAGTGCGCCCGAGTATGCAGAATACCTGCAAAAAACCGGCGATACCATCCAGACAGATAAGGACATTATTAAATTTATTTTCAAAAAAGTTATCTTAAAATCGTCATTAGCCGAACAGGTTTTTGAGGATATGTTTATTTTTTGGCCGGTTGATAAGGATGTTTTACAAGCATTGATAGCCAAAACATTCAAAAATTTCGCTTTCGACGAGTCTGAAAAAAATAAACTGGCCGAGGTTACCGGCAATTGGGAAGAGGATAAGGAATTTATTGTTAATTTGTTTGAAACATCGGTACGTTATGACAAGGATTACCAGGAACTGATAAGCGCCAAGACCCAGAACTGGGAACCCGAGCGCATTGCCATGATGGATACGCTTTTAATGAAAATGGCTATTGCCGAATTTATTAACTTTGCATCAATCCCGGTTAAAGTTACCATTAATGAGTACCTGGAAATATCTAAAGAGTTTAGTACGCCAAAAAGTAATTCGTTTATAAACGGTATATTAGACAAGATTTTATTTGAACTTAAAGCTGCCAAAAAAATCAACAAAACAGGCAGGGGATTAATAGAATAACAATGAAAAAACTGTTTTTAGGCCTGATTATAGCAGGCGCGTTAACGGCTTGCCATCAAACCACAACAACTACCACAACAACTGCCGGCACCGCAAATGCTGCCAATTCGCCTGTTATAAAGTTTGATAAAGAGATATTTGATTTTGGCAAGATCAACCAGGGCGACAAGGTATCCTACGAGTTTAAATTTACCAATACAGGCAAATCGCCACTGATCATAAAAAATGCGGTAGCATCGTGCGGATGTACTATACCCGAATGGCGGCCAAAAACACCCATATTACCCGGAAACAAAGGGGTGATTTTTGTGACTTTTAACAGCGCGGGAAAATCAGGGTTACAGGATAAACTGATAACCGTTACAGCAAATACCAATCCTGCGCAGAGCATGGTGCATTTGATTGGCGAAGTACTTACAAAAAAATAATTTAAAAAAAATGACAGCAACTATTTTATTACAGGCCGCTGGTGGTTTTGACCCCCGCCAATTGATCATATTCGGATTAATTATCCTGGTGTTTTATTTCTTTATGATACGCCCGCAAGTTAAAAAGCAGAAGGATCAGAAAAACTTTGTTAACGAGTTAAAAAAAGGCGACAAGATCATCACTACTTCGGGCATGCACGGTAAAATTCTTGAAGTAGCCGATACCACTTTTTTAATAGAAACCGAAGGCGGCCAAAAAGTTAGGTTTAACAAATCGGCAATTTCTTTGGAGGATTCAAAGGCGATAAACGCTGCTAAGTAGGCCTTTTTAGGTAAAAGGCGAAAGATTAGGTAAAAGGCGAAAGGTAAAAGGTTAAAGGTTAAAGGTTTTTCCCGTATCCTTTTATTTGTTGAATTAGCAGCTCGATATAATTTGTAAAGGCGAAAGGTAAAAGTTTAACATAACCTTTTACCTTTCGCCTTTTACCTTTTACCTCAAAAAAATGGCAATAATAAAACTATCAGTAACAGAACAGCGGCGGGCATCGGTATTTTTTACCTGCCTGATACTGGCTGTTTGCGCCTGGATAGTTATTACTTTGTCAAACACTTACACCTACAATGTAAAAGAGATATTGAATTTTAAAAACGTGCCTCAAAAGCGTGCGTTTCATTCTTTGCAATCTGATACGGTTAACGTTACGGTAAAAGGGACCGGCTGGCAAATGCTGCTGTCAAAAATGAATGAGCAAAACAAGATCATAAAGGTCGACCTCCGTACCCTGGATAGTGATGCTTACATTGTACTCAGTTTACAACTGCCCGCCATCAATGCGGAAAAAGCCGTAAAAAATGAAATAATAGCTTTTAACCCCGATACGCTATATTTTGATTTTTCTGACCGTGGTGTACGACGTGTGCCGGTGCAACTGGTACGATCAATAAATTATCAGCAGCAGTTTACCCAATCGGGCGATGTGGTTATCAAACCCTCCTATGTTACCATAACCGGCCCGAGCAACCGTATTGATAAAATAACCGCGTGGCAAACAGACTCGTTAGTATTGCAAAACGTAAGTGAAAATATAAATTCATCTGTTAATTTAGCGCCGTCTGCCGAAGGAAATATCAGTATCTCGCCAAGAACCGTGCGGATAAATATACCCGTTGAGGAGTATACCGAAAAAACAATGGAGCTGCCCGTTAAGCTGGTTGCCAACAACGATTTTTTTAACGTAAAAATATTCCCCCAAAAAGTAAAGGTTACATTTACTACTTCGTTAAGCAGGTATGCTGATATTGATGAGGATATGTTTGAGGCAGAAGCAAATCTTGACCTGTGGCGGCTATACGGGTATAGCGTGTTACCGGTAAAAATTACCCGGATGCCCCCGTTTTGTAAAATTGTAAGCATTGAACCGCGAAATATAGATTTCATCATCAAAAAATAATGCTTAAAATAGGCGTCACCGGTAATATCGGCAGCGGAAAAACCACTGTGAGCAAAATGTTCGGGATATTGGGCATACCGGTATTTTATGCGGATACCGAAGCAAAGGACCTGATGGTAACGGACCCGTTGTTGATAGCCGAAATAAAGAAAGCCTTCGGCGATGCTTCTTATTTTGCCGATAGCAGCCTTAACAATAAACATATAGCCCATATTGTTTTTAATGATGATAAAGAACTGGCCAAACTGAATGGCCTGGTACATCCCGCCGTATTCAGGGCGTTTGATGCCTGGGCGGCAGGTATTAAAAACGCGCCTTATGTAATGAAGGAAGCCGCTTTATTGTTCGAAAGTGATTCTTTTAAGATGTGCGATCAAACCTTGCTGGTTACTGCCCCGCTGGAACTAAGGATAGAGCGCGTAATGAAACGCGACCATATAACCCGCGCCGGGGTTGAGGCACGCGAAGCGAAACAACTCCCCGAAAGCAAAAAGCGCGCACTGGCCGATTATATTTTAGAGAACGATGAAACGCAGCTGCTTATTCCGCAAATATTAAAACTGCACGAAGCGTTTTTACAGTTGGCAAGCATATAATGATACTGGACGATTTTGTTTTGTTCGACGGCAATGGCCTCTACTGCAAATACGGCGATTTTTACCTGGACCCGCAGCAGCCGGTAAAAACCGCCGTAATATCACACGCCCATGCCGACCACGCCATAACCGGGAATGTGGACGTTTATTGTACAGCGCCCACTCGCGAGTTTATGCAACTGCGTTACAGCAGGTACGCCGCGAAAACATTTACTATTGCAGGCTATAACCAGCCGTTTATTATAAATGGGGTGAAGCTCACTTTTGTTTCTGCCGGGCATATATTGGGATCAGCAATGGTGTTGATGGAGTATGAGGGCAGCAGTTATTTGTATACCGGCGATTACAAACTGCAGGACGACGGGACATGCGACCCGGTTGAATGGGTTAACGCCAATGTGCTGATCACTGAAAGCACCTTTGCCGATCCGCAAATTGTTCACCCCGATCCGGTGGAGGAGATAAAAAAATTGAATACTATTAAAAGTAATATCCTGCTGGGCGCTTATGGTTTAGGCAAAAGCCAGCGCCTGGTGCGGATGATAAACGACCATGCCCCGCAAAAAAAAATACTGGTGCATCACCGTATAATGCCCATTAACCATATCTATGAAAAAGCAGGGTTCACCCTGGGCCAGCACCAGTTGTACGGGCGAAAACTGATGAAAACGCAGGGAGAATTTATATATATTGTGCCCCCTTTTACGTTTAATAGCTATATAAAGGCGGTTGGGGTGAAGCGGTTGTTTGCTTCGGGATGGAAGAATTTGCAGGTGAACAGGGAAGATACGCTGTTTATTTCGGACCATGCCGACTGGAACGATATTTTACAGGCTATTGAACAGGTTAAACCTAAGCAAGTATGGACGTTACATGGAAATGGAACGCATTTAAAAACCTATTTAAATAATAAAATTTTCGTAAAATTGCTTAACTGAGCGCTTGATGCAGGAAAACATAGACTATTATATTAACAAAGACGGCAACCTTGTTTTTACAGAAGCCTATCATTTAAGGCGTGGTTATTGTTGCGAAAACAAATGCCTGCATTGCCCGTGGGGCTACGGAAAAACCGGGCAAGACGAGAAATCAGAGAAAAAATAAACATATTTTTATAGGCCCAAAGGACTACTTTGGGGTAATATTTAGCTATGCGGATCGACGACGAAATACATTCAAAGTTTGAAGATAACTACCAAAAGGCGGTTGTGAATATAGCATACACCGAGGGATGGTTAAATAATACACTGCGCTGCCACTTTGAAAAATATAATTTAACCAACCAGCAGTTTAATATTTTGCGGATATTGCGCGGGCAATACCCCAAACCTGCCACAGTTAACCTGCTCAAAGAGCGCATGATAGATAAAATGAGCGATGCCTCGCGCATTGTTGACCGCCTGGTGCAAAAGGAAATGATAACCCGCTGCACCAATAATAAAGACAGGCGCGCGGTTGATATCCGCATCAGCGAAAAAGGGCTGGAGACCTTGGCAACTATGGATGTTGAATTTAAAGCCAAAGATTTCCTGAAAAATAACCTTACTCTTGAAGAAGCGGGGCAGTTGAGTGATTTGCTGGATAAACTAAGAGGATAAGTCTCAAATTATAAGATCATAATTATGTAAGTTTTGCGCTTATCCTATAAATGATATAACAATTAGTTCCATTTCGGGTTTATACGATATAGCCTTTCCAGTAATTTTCTATAAAGCACCTGCATTTATGGCTTATGCCATGAAGTATTTTACCAGTTGATCCCAAGCGCATTAATTTTCAGCGCGAATTTCACCAGGCAGATCCAGGCCAACAGGGAACAAAACTTTCCCTGTACTACCCATTTAACATTCATGTGGCTCATTAAGGAGATAACCATGCCTGTTATGCTATTTTATATTAATTTAATTTTTATGATCATCCTGATTTTTTTTATTTCGCACTGGTTCCTGTCCCTGTTCTTTCAAACATTTTTCCAGCACCGTTACGCTTCGCACCGCATGTTTACCACCAATAAATTCTGGGAACGCGTTTTTTATTTAATGGCCTACTTTTTTGAAGGGGCATCTTTTTTGAACCCCCGTGCTTACGCGGTAATGCACCGGGAGCATCATGCTTACAGCGATACAGCGAAAGACCCGCATTCGCCTCATTTTTTTACGGACGTGTACCAAATGACCAGGGCTACCTTTAAAACTTTTGCCGACCATTTGGCAAGGACAAGAAACCCCGAAGCGCGGTTTGAAGGAAATTACCCCGAATGGCCGCTGATTGACCGGATGGGGTCCTCCATGCTTTCCAGGATATTATTCGGCGCGGCCTATACCTGTTTTTACATCGTCTTTGCCACGCATTGGTGGTTATTCCTGTTATTACCTATTCATTACCTCATGGGCCCTATACATGGCGCCATTGTAAACTGGTGCGGGCATAAATATGGTTATACCAATTTTGACAATAAGGATAAATCAAAAAATACAACACCGTTTGATTTCTTTATGCTGGGCGAATTGTTTCAGAATAATCACCATAAGCATCCCAACAGCGCTAATTTTGGTAAAAAATGGTTTGAGATAGACCCCGTCTATCCCGTTATGAAACTAATGCACTGGGTGCGGATAATTAAACTGCGGAAAGCCTATTAGTCGAATAACGAGTTAAAAAGCATCTATCTTTTTTTGAATGGTCTGCTTATCTGTAGTTGTTTTTGCGAGGGAGAGCGCTTTTTGAAAGTATAGCTTTGCCTGTTTATTGTCAATATCCGTATAAAGTTCGCCTAACAGGGTAAAATAAAAGTGGTTACCTGTAAGGTTTAGCTTTTCCGCTTCCAGGATAGCGCTTTGTTTGCCTTTCACTTTTGACAGCACATACACGCGGTTAAGGGCGGCAATAGGCGAGTATTCAATTTGCAATAATTGGTCGTATAAATGCAGAACGCTTTCCCATTTTTCCCGCGTATCGGCTTTTTGTGTGCGCCAATAGGCAATGGTTGCTTCCAAATGATACTTGGATAGTTCTGTTCCGCTTGCGGCGCAATGTAAAAAATAAGCGCCTTTGCTGATCAGTTCCGGGTCCCAAAGGCTGGTATCCTGCTCGTCATACAATACCTGTTCGCCGTTTTTATTAATGCGCGCTTCGAAACGTGAGGTATGGAAACACATCAGCGAAAGCAGGGCGTTTACAGCAGGTTTGTTGGTTTGCCTGTTTTCAATCAGCATGGTACATAAGCGCATCGCCTCAAGGCAAAGGTCCTTGCGTAAGGTTTTGTTCCGGCTTTCGGAATAATAGCCCTCATTAAACAATAAATAAATGGTGGTTAATACAGGCGCCAGCCGCGCGTCAATTTCAGTTTCGCCGGGCAATTCGATACGGATGTTTTGCCCGCGCAGCTTTTCTTTAGCGCGAAACAGGCGTTTATTGATTGTCTCTTTGTTGGTTAAAAAAGCATCGGCGATCTCCTCAATGCCAAACCCGCAAAGTATACGGAGCGATAAGCCGATCTGCGCCTCTGCCGAAATTGAGGGGTGGCAAATAGCAAACATCATTTGCAACTGGCTGTCGTTAATGTTTTGCGGCGAAAGGTCTATCGCGGTTTCATACAGTTCAGCACTTATCCTTTGTATCTCTGCCGAAACCTTGCTTTCGAAAACAGCATTGCGCCGCAGGTAATTTTTCGCTTTGTTTTTGGCTACATTATATAACCACGCGGTAGGGTTGGGGGGTAACCCTTTTATTGCCCAGGTTTGGGCGGCGGTTACAAAGGTATCGCTGGCCAGGTCCTCGGCAATTTCTATTTGTCCGAACCCAAAATGACGGCAAAGTACCGAAACTATTTTCCGGTACTCTGTCCTGAATAAATGAGGGATGATCTCTTGTTGTTCCATAACAAAGCAAAGACTCCCGTATATATCGGGGCGTCTCTCTGCATTTTTTTAATGCGTGCCGTCGTCTTTGGCTAGGCGGCGCACCTCTACGGTATTTCCTTCGCCCTGTAAAACGGGGCTGCCTTTGGCAAATTCTGCCGCCTGATCTGCCGAGTTTGCCTTTACTACAACATACCCACCCAATGTTTCCTTTATCTCGCCGAATGGGCCGTTGGTAACTGTTTTATTATGATGTACCACGCGGGCATCATCAAATATCAGCCCATTGCCTTTGCCTTCAAAATTCCCTGTTTTAGCCAGGCCATTAAGCCAATCCATTGTTTTTTGCATCCAAATTTGCATTTGTTCGGGCGAAGCTATTTTGCCGCCGTCCTGGTGCCTGAAAATCAACATGTACTCTTTCATTGTTTTAGTTTTAAATGTTATCGGATAATTAATTTATACCCACATAACAAACCACACCCGGAAAATTGGACAAGGCACCCTGATTTATTTCAAATTCAATTGCCACGAAACGCCAAATTTATCGGCTACCCAGCCAAACTTTTTACTGAAGCCATAACTGCCAAGCGGCATCATAGCGCTGCCGCCATCCATTAGCGCGGTATATATTTTTTCTATTTCGGCATCGTCCACGCAATCAACATGAATGGAAATAGCAGGCGTAAAAGAAAAAGAATGATTTACCGAGCTATCAATGCACATAAATTCCTGCCCGTTTAAGGTAAATATGGCGTGTAAAACCGTGCCCTCCGCACCCGGCCCTTCTTTGCCGTTACGGGTAATACTTTTAACAGATGAATTGTTAAATAGGGTGGTATAAAGGTTCATGGCTTCTTCGGCCCTGCCCTCGAACATTAAAAAAGTGGTGAATTTTTGCATGGTTATTGTTAATCGGCTAATCTAATCATACACAACATATCTTTGTCGATATACTGTTCAACACAATAGCCCTGCGGATCTAAACCGGGCTGGGCCAGCAATTGGTTAAACGTACGCTGAATAGCGGGTATATCCTTCATAAAATCGGGTATAATAAGGCTAATATACTTGCCTTTTTTCAGGATAAGGGTATGGAGATTCAACTTTTTTGCTTCGCCGGGTTCCATTTCTTCGGCAGCCGCTTTGTAGCTGATAACGCCGTTTTCAGGGCGCGATACGCCAAAATATCTTCTCTCTGTAGTAAACGGTATCAGCGCGTGCAATGTTTGATGTGCTTCTAAAACACCATCGGGGAATGATTTTGCGGTGATATAAAATACGGTAATGTCTTTATCTACTGTTATAGTTTCCATAATAAACTGTTTTGATTTGTTATTCAAATTTAAATGGAATACATGAGTTTTAGGGTGCGGTAAGGACTATTTAAGGGGTGGATTGGGACATTTTAGTTGACCAATCCCAGCTGCCATTTCCAAAAAACCCATCCAAACAAAAGTCCCACCAATGTCCCATAAATGGCCCCGCCGATAACATCAACCGGGTAATGCACCCCAACATATACCTGCGCGAAACTGATGGTTGCCGCCCATAAAATACTAATCGGTAATACCCAACGGTATTTTTTATAGAACACCATACTCAAAAAAACTGCTATAGCAAAATGGTTACTGGCATGGGCTGATGGGAAGCTATAACCTGTACCGCAGTCAACGCGTTGTACTACGGTCGCGGTCATTGCCGGGTCGTTACATGGGCGTACCCGTTTATAAAACGATTTGGCTATGGTTGCGCTGCCATAATCCGCGGCGCCAAATGTAAGAGCAAGCAGGACAATAATAACAGCGCCCTGCTTTTTATATCGCCAAAGGCAAAAAACAAAAATAAATACGTAGAGCGGTATCCATGTGTACAGGTTGCGTAAAACAGGCATCAATACATCAAAAAAAGCGTTGCCCATGTCGTGGTTAATGAAATGAAACAGGTGCCGGTCAAGTTGCAGGATGTAATCGGGCATTTGGTTTGATTGAAAGTGTAAATATAATTATAATGTGTGAACCGCGATTTACAGGATTTAACTGCGCCAAATAAATCATGATAATCCAATAATCCTGCAAATCAGGGTTCGGACAAAATGGATAAATATCCTTACTTTTGCCTCATAATAAACAGTAATAATTTTGACTTTAATAAAATCAATTTCAGGTATACGCGGCACCATTGGCGGTGCGCCCGGCGATGGTTTAACCCCGGTAGATATTGTAAAATTCACTTCGGCGTTTGGCGCCTGGGCCATTAAAAAATCGGGTATAAAAAAAATAGTATTGGGCCGCGATGCGCGCATTTCGGGCAGTATGGTAAATAATTTAGTAACAGGCACGCTGCAAGGTTTGGGTATTGATGTGGTGGATGTTGGCCTGTCGACAACTCCAACCGTTGAAATTGCCGTACCATTAGAAAAAGCAGCAGGTGGTATTATACTTACTGCCAGCCACAACCCAAAACAATGGAACGCGCTAAAATTGCTGAATGCCGATGGGGAATTTATTAGCGGTAGCGATGGCGAAGAGGTTTTGGAAATTGCCGAAAACAGCAACTTTACCTATGCCGGAGTTAATGAATTAGGCAAGGTTACTTATGATGATAGCTACCTGCAAAAACATATAAACCAGATACTGGCGCTGCCATTGGTTGATGTTAATGTAATAACCAAAGCCGGCTTTAAAATAGTAATTGATTGCGTTAACTCAACCGGGGGGATTTTTGTTCCGGCGTTGCTGGAGGCATTGGGCGTAAAAACGGTATATAAATTATTTTGCGAACCCGACGGCGAGTTTCCGCATAACCCGGAACCATTACCTGAAAACCTTGTGGCGCTATCAAAAGAAGTGTTGAACAAAAATGCCGACGTCGGCATAGCTGTTGACCCTGATGTTGACCGCCTTTGCTTTGTTTGCGAAGATGGTAATATGTTTGGCGAAGAATACACTTTGGTTGCCGTTGCCGATTATATTTTGAAAAATAAAAAAGGTAATACGGTTTCAAACCTGTCGTCAACCCGTGCTTTGCGCGATGTTACCGAAAAGGCGGGTGGCGAATACTATGTCGCCGCGGTAGGCGAGGTGAACGTGGTAAGCAAAATGAAAGAAGTTGATGCCATAATAGGCGGCGAGGGCAATGGCGGGGTTATCTATCCCGAATTGCATTATGGCCGTGATGCGTTGGTAGGCATTGCCTTATTTTTAACGCATTTAGCCAAATATGGCAAGCCGGTATCAAACCTGCGCAGTTCATACCCTGATTATTGTATTTCGAAAAATAAGATAACACTCACCCCCGAAATGGATATTGATGCCTTGTTGTTAAAGGTGGAAGAGAAATACAAAGATCAGCCTCATTCAACCATCGATGGGTTGAAAATAGAATTTGATAAACAATGGGTACATTTGCGCCGTTCAAATACGGAACCAATTATCCGTATTTATTCCGAAGGTGATTCAGAAACGATAGCTAATGGTTTGGCGAACAAGATAATAGCGGATATAAAGGAGATATTGAAACTCAGTTAATGAGCGAATAAAAAATTAAACATTCACTCATTCGCTAACTTACTCAATCACTCATTCAAAAATAATTTAACTGATGCGAATATACCTCGATAATGCTGCCACAACGCCGCTTGATGCGGAAGTGATGAAGGTTATGTACAACGTAATGGAGAGCAATTATGGCAATCCATCATCTATACATGCTCATGGGCGTGAAGCGCGGACAGTGGTAGAAAGATCGCGCAAAACTATTGCAAATCTGCTGCATACTTCACCCGCTGAAATATTTTTTACCGGCAGCGGTACCGAAGCTGATAATACCGCCATTCGCTGTGGTATTGTTGATAATAATATTACCCATGCTATAACAACCCGAATAGAACATCATGCGGTTATCCATACGCTTGAAGCTATGCAAAAGGCAGGTGCTGTGAAATTAAGTTTTGTTGATGTTGATGGCAAAGGCAATGTTGATTACACTCATTTAGAGAAATTATTGAGAGATAATGAGCGCAGCTTGGTATCGTTAATGCACGCCAATAACGAAATAGGTACGCTTACAGATATAGAAAGGGTAGGAGCTATTTGCGAGCAATACAACGCCATTTT
>JABDBW010000007.1 GCA_013288485.1 Bacteroidota bacterium | reverse complement strand
CACCGATACCAATAACGTTTGTGGCATCAAGGTTTTTATGGGTTCATCCACAGGTAATATGCTGGTTGATGACCCGGCTACGCTGGAAAACCTTTTCGCACAGTCACCCATGCTTATCGCTACGCATTGCGAGGACGAAGCCACTATACAAAGTAACCTGAATCATTATAAACAGTTATTGGGTGATAATATCCCTGTAAAGCTGCACCCAAAGATCCGTAGCGAAGAAGCTTGTTATCTGTCCTCGTCAATGGCGGTCGACCTTGCTAAAAAGCATAATACCCGTTTGCATATTTTACATATCTCTACCGAAAAAGAAACCTATTTATTTGATAATACCATCCCATTAAAAGACAAACGCATCACGGCCGAAGCATGCATACACCATTTATGGTTTACCGATGCGGATTATGAAACCAAAGGCAACCTGATAAAGTGGAACCCGGCAATAAAAACAGAACGCGACCGCGATGGTATTTTAAAAGCGGTACTGAACGGCCGCATTGATGTTATCGCAACCGACCATGCCCCACATACCCTCGAAGAAAAATCCCGGCCCTATTTGCAGGCCCCATCCGGCGGGCCATTGGTGCAGCACGCGCTGCCGGCTATGTTGGAGTTATATCATCAGGGAAAAATAAGCCTGGAGCAAATAGCCGAAAAAATGGCACATAACGTGGCTACTTGTTTTCAAATAGAAAAACGCGGCTTTATTCGCGAAGGTTATTTTGCCGACCTGGTTTTGGTTGACCTGAACAAACCCTGGGAAGTAACTAAAGACAATATCCTGTACAAATGTAAATGGAGCCCGTTTGAAGGGACTATATTTCAATCAAAGATAATGCATACCATCGTGTCGGGTAATTTGGTATGGAGCGATGATAAGTTAACTACGGATATTGCCGGTAAACGGTTGGCATTTGTGCGATGACCCAATGGGGTGTCACCCTGAGCCCCGTCGAAGGGTGTGCGTAAAGGCCCGCCCACATGCTTCGACGGGGCTCAGCATGACACCTCCGCACTATAATTATTTCACCTTCCCACTCTCCACCATCTCCTTCATTTTGCCAAAAATATACTGCCAGTTTTGCTCCGAATGTTCTTTAGCAGCCTCGTCCTTAATTTTCTCCTGGCCTATTTCAAGGGTGGTTACACCATCCTTTTCTGTCAGGTCATAGCTAACATTCTGGTAATTTTCAGGTTTGTCTTCCGTGCCGCCCATACTGCTCCAGTAGCTATATTTTACATATTTGCCGGGGATAATATCCAAAATAGTTCCATGATCTTCGTAAGTTTTGCCTTCCCATTCACCGCTCCAGGTTATGGGGCTCCCCTTTTTCCAGTCGGTTTTTACATTGGTGCCAAAAAAGTATTGTTTTACAATTTCGGCATCGGTTAATGCTTTCCATACTTGATCTGCAGGTGCATTTATGGTGATGGATGTTTTTGAATTTAAGTTTCCCATAGTTTTTTTAATAGTATTTAGTTCAACAGGTAATTACATTATCTGTTTGCAAAAAAACAATGGGTTAATGACAACAGTATGTCAGTAGGTTATGGAATTAAAATTTCGTTGCATTAATTTTTCTGTGATTTCCTTCACACGTTCCCGCAGGCTATCAGGACTTATAATTTCGGCCTGTTCGCCAAACATCATATACCAGCGGGCAAAACCTTCTAATGAGCCGGTTAAAAAGGTCATTTCTACAGTATCGCCTATTTCCTTTTCAGCTATAAACCCGCTGTAATATTTTTGGCTTTCCAGGTGATAATGAATGCTTTTATCAACCACTATAACTACAGCATCCAGTTCTTTTTCTTTGGTAGTTTGGGCAATGTAGTCCTTTAAAGATGGGTGTTCGCTGTTATAATGCTCATCAGTAACCGTAAGATTCTTTATCCGGTCGACCCTGAAATCACGGTAATCTTTCCGTAAACGGCAATAGGCTATCAAATGCCAAAATCCTGAAAGATAAAAAATCCCTACAGGCTCAACATACCTTTTGGTATGCTCCTGGCTATGCTGGGCAAAATAACCAATGGCTAAAACTTTTTTTTGCGCAATGCTGTGCAGAATGGTCTGTATATGGTCGTTACTTGCAAGCTCGGGCTGGTTAACGGTGCGCAAAACCTCAATACGGCCATCCATGCCTTCCAGCATATCCTTTTCCGTTGTTTTCAATATCGCCCGCACTTTATACATAGCCGACCTGTAATGTGCCGTAGTGGATGCGTCCGTTAACTTCTCTACAAACTTTTCGGCGGTTAAAAAGGCAGCGGCTTCTTCTTTGGTGAACATTACGGGGGGCAGGCGGTAACCATCCATAATAGAATAGCCCACACCGGCCTCGCCTATTAAGGGTATGCCTGCTTCTTCCAGCGTTTTTATATCGCGGTAAATGGTGCGCAAACTAATAGCAAAACGTTCGGCAATATCGGCCGCCTTTACCACCCTGCGCGATTGCAGCTGAATTAAAATAGCCGATATACGGTCGATGCGGTTCATGAACAGCCAAATTAAATAAAACAAAGTATATTAGTAAACATAATTACTTTTTATGGAAGACAAAATTGTTACGCTCGAAGCATTTTATGACCCCATGCTCGCTGAAATTATTCGCGCCCGGCTGGAGGCGAATGGCATACCCTGTTTTATTGCCGATAATAACATAATTGGCGCTAATCCATTATATAACCAGGCTATGGGCGGCATTAAAATAAAAGTATTTGAGCATGACTTAGAAAAATGCAGGGAAATACTTTCTCAACCGGAAGAATTGGCCTTAACTGATGAAAAATTAGATCAATCAGCAACAACTTGCCCGTATTGTAATTCGACGAATGTGCGATACGGGGCAGCTACCCATATAAAGACAAATTGGTTCCATTTGGTAATATCGTTTTTATTGGCAACCTATCCCCTTCCCCGAAAAGCCTGGCATTGTTTTAATTGTGGTAAAGATTTTGAATAACGTACCAGCTGTTTTATTGTAATTATATAAATACATAAAAAATGGATATGAGAGTATTTTTTTATATTGCATAATGTACAACCGCCGAAAGTTTATAAAGATCTCGTCACTTAGCGCTTCATTAACCGCGCTGTCTGCTTCGGCTATTGCAAAATCAGCGTTAAAAATTCAGCCGACCAATTACCCTATTGTAATTTCTACCTGGGATTTTGGCGTGGCAGCCAATAAAGAAGCATGGAAAACGCTCGAACAAGGGGGCCGTTCGCTCGACGCTGTTGAGGCAGGTGTTAAAATACCCGAGGCCGACCTGCATAATCATAGTGTTGGCAGAGCGGGCTATCCCGACCGTGACGGCCATGTAACGCTGGATGCCTGTATAATGGATGAGTTGGGCAATTGCGGTTCGGTTGCCGCTTTAGAAAATATCGCCCATCCAATATCGGTAGCAAGACTGGTGATGGAAAAAACGCCGCATGTTATGCTGGTTGGCGATGGCGCTTTACAATTCGCGTTGGAGCAGGGATTTAAAAAAGAGGACCTGTTAACCCCCGAATCAAAAAAAGCCTGGCAAGAATGGTTGAAGACCGCTAAATATAAACCCGTAATAAATATTGAAAATCTGCCCGGCGGCAAATACAATCATGATACCATTGGTATGCTGGCTATTGACGCGAAAGGAAATATATCGGGCGCCTGCACTACCAGCGGCATGGCCTTTAAACTGCGCGGCCGTGTTGGCGACAGCCCCATCATCGGGGCGGGGCTTTATGTTGATAACGAGGTTGGTGGTGCAACATCAACCGGCGTTGGCGAAGAAGTTATACGCAATGTGGGTAGTTTTTTGGTGGTTGAGTTAATGCGGCAGGGCTACTCTCCGCGCGATGCCTGTAAGGAAGCGGTAAGGCGCATTATTAAAAAGAAGCCCGAAACAGCCAAACAAATACAGGTTGGCTTTTTAGCGATAAATAAAAATGGCGAATATGGGGCGTACGCTATTCAAAAAGATTTTACGTATGCGGTTTGCGATAAGAAAAGCCACGACCTTGTTAATAAAAGTGAAAGCTTTTATTAATATAAACTTATTGTAAACATTGTTTTAAAATTTATATTTACTTAATTCAATTAACCCTGATTAATTTATTATGATCTCGCTCGAGGTTTGTGCCAATTCAGTTAATTCGGCCTTAGCGGCGCAGGAAGGGGGCGCTATACGCGTTGAACTATGCGGTAATTTGCAAGCGGGGGGAACAACCCCATCGCCCGGGCAAATAACTATTGCCAGGAAGCTGCTCAACATTCAACTTTATGTACTGATACGGCCCCGCGACAGCGATTTTTTATATAATGATATAGAATTTGAAACCATGCTTGCCGATGTAAAATATTGCATTGATGCAGGCTGCGATGGTATTGTAACGGGCATATTGAAGGCAGATGGATCGGTTGACAAAGAACGTTGTACCCAACTGGTTCAATTAGCTAAAAAGGCCGGATTGGGCGTTACGTTTCACAGGGCATTTGATATGTGTGCCAACCAGTTCCAGGCTATGGAAGATATTATTGAGATAGGGTTTGACCGTATTTTAACTTCGGGCGGAAGAAGTACGGCTATAGAGGGCGCGCGCACTATTAATGACCTGGTTAAAAAAGCCGCCGGAAGGATAACCATTGTGGCCGGCAGCGGCATTACCGAAATAAATGTATCCCACCTGATTTTGTTTACCGGTGTAAAAGAGATCCATTCAACCGCGTTAACCCGTGTAAAAAGCGATATGCAATATATTAATGACCATATTGTAATGGGCAGCAACTATGGTGATGAATATGCCTTTGACCGCACCAATGTGGAAAGGGTTAGAAATATCCTGAAAAAGGCGAACGGAAAATAACAAGGAGTGCATAATTCAACATTCACTCATTCACAACTCACTCATTCACTCATTAAAAAAAGTTAACCGGCAAAACCAACTCAATACGGTTACGCCCGCTGCCGCCAAAAATATCATTATCCAGCAAATAACTGTACCTGATACCAAACGTTAACGACTGCTGGTTAAACCATTTGGTATCAAAAAACACCTCGCCGCCTGTTGAGCGGAAGTCTCCTCTAAATATGGTTCCGTTGGTGTAAAAATCGGTGGCGTGGGTATAGTCGTAAAATACATTGCCCCTTATCCTCAAAAAATAAATGGTATTAGCTACCCCGGCATCCGGGTAGGCTATGGGGAAATGATAGTTAACCCCTATTTTGTTCATGTTATGCAAATTCTCGGCCGTGTACCCCCGCGAAAAAGGAAAGTCATTTGAAAAATCGATCACATTATCCGCCCCCTTTTGCTGGTGCGCGGCATTAACAACCAAATTATGGTTAATAAATAACCCCGGTAAATAAAATGTGCCCGAAGCCAGGAACTGGTTAGCATTTGTTCCCGTTACCGCTGTTTTATAATTTAAGGTTATGGCCTCCCCTAACCGCGGATAAATATTCTTCCTTGCCTGCTGTATATGGTTAGTGAAGGTTATATAATTATTGAGATACGTGTAGTTTTGATCACTAAATAAGTTTCGGTAAGGCTGTTGAAACGTGCTGCGTTTGTAATAAATATCGCTGCCAATACTTAAGCCGGTGAGTTGTTTGCCACTGCTAAAATTTAAAGGCAGCTCCAGCCCGGTATGTACATCGCTTTCATTCCAGTATATATTGCTGCCCTTATAGTAACCGCGCCGCTCCAAAGTATAATCAGCGCCACCTGAAATAAACGGGAACAGCGCCCCGTATATCGCGTCGAAGCCAAATTGTTTATAGCCTTCGTTCCGGTTATAATTAAATGATAGCTGTGATTGAAAGGTGTTAAGCACATTCTCCCCTTCCAGCGAAAGGGTATAATTCGGGTCGTTAAAGTTGGGTATTAAACTATGAAAGTTAAATAAATGGTGGGCCTTATTATACCCGGCAACCGGTAAAGGTTTAGTAGTAATTGTTGCCAGCAGGTCGGTTGATGAATCCCGTTTTAAAGCTGATATTTTAAAATCAGGCAAGCCGCCCGGGATATTATGATCCGGCAAAGCTGTCCAGTTGTCCGCGTTATTATCTGCCTGTTGCAATTTATAACCAAACGCAGTAAACTCAACCCAGGCCATTTTGTGGGAAGTAACAGCAGGTTCATATTTACTTACAGTTCCCGGCGATTGTTTTAGCGCAAATAATTTATCCGTAGTTACAACTATCGCGAATAAACGGTCATTAATACCGGATGTTGCCGAAAAATAAATGGTATCTCCCCGCACAACCGGAAAAGCAATAGGCTGATAAGAAAACGGCAATAAATATTTAGCGCTGCCTGTTTTACTATCAATTATTGCTAACGACATTTTACCCTGTGCATTTCGCACAGCCGCTACCAGTTTGCCATCCCTATAAAATTTAGGGTAAGTAAAAAACAGGCGATCTTTATTAGGCACTATGGAAATGAGTTTGCCGGTTGCCGCATTTAATAAATGTAATTCGTTTTTACCTGAAGGGCTAACCTGCACAGCAACTATGCTGTTGCCATCATTACTAAAAGCAGGTGAAAAATATTTGGTGTTTTTTGTTAACCGTTTTTCCTTGCCTGTATTTATATCCAAAACCTGCAACTCGCTATAATCGCGGTAGGTCCACCGCAGATCAGGGCGATAGGCGGCATAAATAATTTTGCCGTTACGATAGTCGAAATAATTATCTATGGATACCGATCTTACATTAATCTTCTTTTCTTTCCCCGCTGTGTTTATTACAAACTGCGGTAAATCATCATAGGTGCTTTTCATGTAAATTATAGTATTGTCATTTACATAAGCGGGGTATTCCCGGCTGGCAATAAAGTGTTGCTTTTTGTTAATGAATGATTGAGTGGATGAGTGAAGGAGTGAATGATTTAGGGAGCTGTCTGCACTATATTGCTGCTTAAAATAATTCAAGCCATCGTTCCTGAACTGCGTAAAACTTTTACCCGAATATTTTTTAATGGCCTTTTGCAGCGGATAAAATAAACCGTTAAATGCCGCCGCGTCATGGGTTACTTTTTTCCAGAAATCATCACCGTATTTTTCGCGGCCGTAGGCCACTTCCATATAGCCTAAAGGATACCAGTCGGGTGTATAATCAAGGTACGAGCCGTTGCGCAGCTTCATCCAGCTATAATCTTTTCCGGCATCCCACAAGGCTCGGTACCCATTAAAAAAATAAGGCAGGCGGCCCCTGCCCTGTTCGCTTATATGGGTTTCGTTAAAAACAGCATCGCCCTCAAAAAACCAGTTGGGTATGGTTATATCATTACCTACGGCCTGCCCGCCTTCGCCAAACAGCACTTTCAATGTATGAGAAAGGCCAACATTAAAATTATTATACTGCTGCACATGCCTGAATTCGTGTATAGCCAGTTGGTCCGTCCACGGCAGGCTGCCTATTTCAAAACTGTTTTGATCGGGTGTTAAATAAAACTCGCTACGGAAAGGTGCCAGCCCCACGTAAGCATTGGCAATAGTAGTTTGATTTTGCAGCAGGATGCTTACCTGCCTTTGTTTATAGCCGATAGTAGGCTGAATGGCCCCGTTCATTCGCTGAACAATGCCGGCCACCCGCAACCCCGCCGAATCCAGCCCTGCCGGGAATATCACTTTGGCAACCGGGGTGTTTACCTGTTTCCATTTAATAGATGGCGGATTGCCGCCAAATTGCTGGGCTTTTGCAGAAATTGTAAATGCGGTTACAAGCAGCAATATATGTGGGTATTTCACCTGGAACTTTAACATTAACGTGCAATTTGCAAATAAACAACCAAATAACTCAATTCACAATAACATGACATACCATCGCCTAAAACTACCTACATTTGCCGTTTGTTAACAATATACAATGGCTAAAGTTTCTATCAACCTGGCAACAGGTTCCATACAAAAAGAAGAACTCATCGTAGGGATCGACCTCGGCACTACCAATTCGCTGGTGGCCTTTATAAATCCTGATAAAAACCCGCAGGTAATAAACGATACCGGCAAGGGGGTTTTGGTACCATCCATTGTGCATTTTGGCCAAACAGGCGAGGTTACGGTTGGCAATGAAGCAAAGAACTATTTAATAACCGATCCGCAAAACACCATATTCTCGGTTAAACGGTTATTGGGCCGTTCGTATAAAGACATTGAAAATTACAAAGACTTCTTCTCCTACAAAGTTATTGACGACGACAGCGAAAGCTTGGTAAAAATAAACGTCGGCGGTAAATTTTATACCCCCATCGAATTATCGGGACTGATATTAAAAGAACTAAAGGCCCGTGCCGAACATGCCCTAAAAACCCCGGTAAACCGGGCGGTTATCACCGTTCCGGCCTATTTTAATGATTCGCAGCGGCAGGCAACGCGCGATGCGGGTAAACTGGCCGGGCTGGATGTTTTGCGTATTGTGAACGAACCTACGGCCGCGAGCCTGGCTTACGGGATTGGTTTAAACCCGGAAGAAACAAAGACCATAGCCGTTTACGACCTGGGCGGCGGCACGTTTGATGTATCTATTTTGCAAATACAGAATGGCATTTTCGAAGTGCTTTCAACCAACGGCGATACTTTTTTGGGCGGCGATGATTTCGACCGTGCCATTGTGGATTATTGGATAGAGCAAAATCGGCTAAACAAAGCGGATATTATAGCCAACAACGAACTGGCGCAGCAACTCCGCCTGAAAGCCGAAGAAGCTAAAAAAGCATTCGCCCACCAAAGTTTGGTTAACGAAAAAATAGGTGATGTGTGGTGCACGCTTGACCGCAGTACCTTCGAACAATTAATTCTACCCAAAGTACAGCAAACTATAACGGCCTGTGAAAATGCTTTAAAGGATGCTAAGCTTACCATTGATCAAATTGATGAGGTGGTAATGGTTGGCGGTTCAACCCGCACGGCGTTGGTTAAAAAAATGGTAGCCGATTTCTTTAAGCGCCCGGTTCATGATGAGGTTAACCCGGATGAAGTAGTGGCCTTAGGAGCCGCCATACAGGCTGATATTTTGGCCGGCAACCGTAAAGATATTTTGCTGCTTGACGTTACCCCCCTTTCTTTAGGCATTGAAACAATGGGCGGCTTGATGGACGTTATTATTCCGCGTAATTCGAAAATACCAACCAAAGCGGGCAGGCAATATACCACCTCCAAAGACGGACAGGTTAATATGAAAATTGCCGTGTACCAGGGCGAACGCGACCTGATAAAAGAAAACCGCAAACTGGCAGAGTTTGAACTGAAAGGCATTCCGTCAATGCCCGCGGGCTTTCCTAAAGTGGATATTAACTTTTTGCTGAACGCCGATGGTATATTAAAAATACAGGCGGTCGAGCTGCGCTCGGGTGTGAAACAGGAAGTGGAAGTTAAGCCAACCTACGGCATTACCGACGACCAGGTAGAGCAAATGCTGATGGACAGCATAACACACGCCAAAGACGACGTAAACCAGCGTATGCTGATAGAGGCCCGCACCGAAGGCGAGCAAATGGTATATACTGTTGAGCGTTTTGTACAAAAGAACGGCAGCCATCTTTCGCCTGACGAATTAGCCGCGACCAATAACTACATCGAATCGTTAAAAGCCACCCTTGCCAATGGAGAAAAGGACGCGATATTGAAAAAAATAGATGAGGTAAATGAGTTTACCCGCCCATTTGCCGAGCGCTTAATGGACCACGCCATTAGCCATGCTATGAAGGGGAAAAGTATAGAGTAAGGTGAAAGGTTGAAAGGCAAAGGGTAAAAGGCTTTTAACACTTTACCGTTTTCTTCTTCTTCCCCAACGATCCTCTGCTTTTTGCTTTTTCAATATACTCAACGGCCGCCGGGGTTTTGCAGGCTGTGCCTTCTCTTATTACGGTTACCGGGCCTATAGCCTTTGCAACAGCGATAGCTTTTTCGCTCAACGGCGCAACATAACTTCCCACCGAAATGATAAAATTATTCATGGCGCCGCGCACGCGGTTAGGGGAGGTATGGATAGTTTTTTCTACCTTATCCAATAGTGCTGTTAAAGCGGCAAAATCCAGTTCGTCATCAGGCTTTAGCGAAACAAGAGCGCTTATTGTTGCCCACCCCGCCACAGCAATATATTCCTGGTCGTTCGCTATCCATTCCATTCCCATTTCATAACCATAATTGCTTTCGGCAGCTACCCAAGGCACCGTATTGCCGCTAATATTATCAGACAAGGCTTGCCCGGCCCATGCGCGCAGATCAGCTTTGGTCATTTTTGCATCATCGGCAATTAAGCCGGCCAGGTATTGCGCATCGGCGTTACCTGTAGCATATAAGTCCTTTGCAAGCTGGTAATTGGTTTTTACCTTTTTTTGGATGGTTTTTAATTGCTCTACTTTTACTCCGAAAAAAGGTTCTTTAACACCGTGCTTCAACAATATTTTTTTGATGCTTTCGCTGCCCATTACCTGCAGTTCGGCCATTATTTCATTTACCGTCATTATCCTCTTGTTTTTAATTAACAATCAGCGTTATAACCGTAAAAATAATATTAAAATCTGCATAACACAAAAGGCCCTTTCGGGCCCTTTGCTTATTAATTATTTCAATGCTTCCTGCTCCTTCAAAGCGGTAATATTGTTTTTATCGCTGAAGCTATCTGTCTTAGCGGCAAAATCTTCCAGTAACCCGGCAATCGTATCCAGGTTGTCTGATACACGCTGGTGCATATCGGGCAGGTCTTTTTCCAGTTTCTTATCGCCCAGGTCCATATTGTCAACCTCAATTTTAGCTAATTTTTGAATAATAGCCTGCTGGCTGTTTTTCAGGTCTTCTAATTCATGGACAATCTTTTCCATCAATCCAAACTTCTTTAACGTATCCATAATGTTATTTTTTTATACCGTTACAACGCTATCCTGAATGGATTGTTTGGAAATTTTCTTTAGCGTCACCTATCAATAGTGATTTTAGCTTCACAAATTCTTTTTATAAAGCAATGAAACTAATTGAATATAGCAGTTGATTTACAGCTATTTACACCGAAATATCCCTTACGAAGCCTGCATTAAATCGACTACTTTATCCTTAGCGGCCTGCTCATTCTTCTGGCCCACAAGATCTTCTAATGCGTTGGTGATGGCAAACAGGTTGTCGGCAATGCGCTGCTCAAGGTCGGGAAGCATGCTTTCCGGCCTTTTATCGTCCAGCCTTATATTGGAACCTTCATTTTTTGCCAGCTTTTGCATGATAGCTTTTTGGTAACTTTTTAAATCTTCCAATTCATGTCCAATTGTTTCCATTAATCCTTCATTTCTCAACTTATCCATGATACTATTGTTTAGTGTTTTTTTAACACAATTTGAAATAAATTGTTTAATAAACTTGGATATTTCATTAATAACTAATAGATTAGTTGGATGAAAACCCTACTCTCTGCCACCATATTATTTTTGTTTATTACAACCCATGTAATTGCACAACAAAGAAGAACTGACGACGCGTTATTACTGGAGTATTACCAGAACCAGCATTTTGCCGATGCCCTTATTTATCTTAAAGGTATTTACCAGGAACCGGTAACCGATGCGAAAGAATTATCGCGCCTGGCTTATACCTCATCAAAAGCAGGCAAACTTCCCGACGCGGAAGGTTATTATCAACGGATATTTGAAAAGGATTCTACTAACCTGGTTGTGTTATACAATATTGCCGGTATTAACCAGCAAAGGGGCAATAACGCGAAGGCCGAAACCTATTATAAAAAAATAATAGCGATTGACAGCAGCGACTTTAACGTTTATAAACAGCTGGCACAAATAGCGCATGAAAAAGGTGATATAAAAAGTATGATGAGCCAGGTTTATTATCTTCAAAAAGCAAATAGCCTGAACCCCACTGATGCGGATGTGGCGGCCGAGTTAAGCAGCCTCTATATTCAATTAAAGCAGTTCCCAAAAGCCGATAAAACATTGAGGGTAGCCATAGCCGCCGATCCGGAAAACGTTTTTTTACAGCAAAGCCTGCTTAAATTGAACTACGCGGAGAATAAATGGCGCGAAACGGTAAAAATAGGCGAACAATTATTGCTGCTTGGTGATAGTTCGGTATTTACTATGGTGCAGTTGGGGCGGGGCTATTATGAAACAAAAAATTATCCATGTGGTATAGCAACCTTATTAACTATTCCCGAACTCTATCAAACAGAAACTACGGCATACTATACTGCTGTTTGCTATAAAATGCTTAATGATCAAAAAAAAGCGATCTTCTACTTAAAAAAAGCGATAATTTTAAGCATATCGCCGAATGCGGCTACGTATTACAATGAAATAGCCGATAGCTACACCACATTAAAACAATTAAAAAATGCCCTGGAAGCTTATCAAAAAGGTTTACTGTATGATGATAAGCCAATAACCTATTACTTAATGGCCATTATGTATGATACGGAGTTAAAGGATAAAAAAACAGCGCTTAAATATTTTAAAAAATACATTGCCGCCAAGCCTGATGAAAAGCAGAAAACTTACATAGATTATAGCACAGCGCGTATTTTTGCCTTAAACGGCCATTAACGCGGCATCAGCCGGGCAACATATTTGCCAATGATGTCGAACTCCAGGTTAACAACCGAGCCTTTATGTACAGTATGCAAATTAGTATGCTCAAAAGTATAAGGTATTATAGCAACAGAAAAGCTATTGGCCTGTGAGTTTACTACGGTTAAGCTAATGCCATTAACACATATCGATCCTTTTTCAACGGTGATATTACCCTGCGCCGCGTCATATTCAAAAGTGTATTCCCAACTGCCGTCCAGTTCTTTAAACTCGGTACAATAAGCGGTTTGGTCAACATGGCCCTGCACTATATGGCCGTCGAGCCTGGCATTTAACTGCATACAGCGTTCCAGGTTAACGGGTTCGCCAACTTCCAGGTATCCTAAGTTGGTTTTGTTTAAGGTTTCTTCAATGGCAGTAACAGTATGTTTACCATCAGCCACAGCAACAACAGTGAGGCATACGCCATTATGTGAAACGGATTGATCGATCTTTAATTCGTTCGAAATAGCCGATTCAACAGTAACATGCAAATTACCCTGCTCACGCTGCAATGCGGTTACTTTGCCTAAAGTTTCTATTATGCCTGTAAACATTTGCCCCCAGCCTCCGCCAATAGGCGGAGAGTTTTTGAATTGCAAAACTAATTATATTAATTTAGGTTTATAACAAAAGCTATCTCATGCCCAAACAAAGCGCCGGAATTTTACTGTACCGAAACATAAACAATAAACTGGAGGTTTTTTTGATACATCCTGGCGGCCCATTTTTTAAAAATAAAGATGAGGGTGCCTGGTCAATACCCAAAGGCGAGTTTTTAGACGATGAGGATGCTTTAGCAGCTGCTAAACGCGAGTTCCTGGAAGAAACCGGGCAAGCTATTGATGGTAATTTTAGGCAACTATCGCCCGTTAAGCAAAAAAGCGGCAAAATAGTCTTTGCCTGGTCCGTTGAGGGCGATATCGACCATGAAGTAATTGTAAGCAATTTGTTCGAAATGGAATGGCCGCCCGGTTCGGGTAAAAAAGCAAGTTTTTCTGAAGTTGACAGGGCTGCGTGGTTCGGGGTTGATGAAGCGAAGATCAAAATTAATGGCGCGCAGGCGGCGTTTATTGAGGAATTGGAATCTATTTATACCTCATGAAATCATTATATCTCTTTCCTGTTCTTCGCCCAGTTCGATCGCTCATCTGATGCAATACCCTTATAAACCGTGGCGTTTTCGCTTAGTAATTGCTCCATAACCAACGCCGCAATTAACGCTTCATCTGCATTTCCTGTTTCCAGTACTTCGGGCGTAAAGTATTTTTTTACAAAATGGGTATCAAAATTACCTGATGTAAAAGCCTCATGCTGCATTACAAACCTGCCAAAACCCAAGGTGGTGGTTATGCCGGTTATATGGTATTCGTTTATGGCGCGCAGCATCCGTTCAATAGCCTCTGTTCGGTTTTTTCCATAGGCTATTAGTTTGGCTATCATCGGGTCGTAATAGATTGGTATTTCCATGCCCTGCTCAAAACCATCATCAACCCGAATGCCGGGGCCCTTTGGCGTAATGTAGGTTTGCAGTGTGCCAATATCGGGTAAAAAATTATTGGCGGGGTCCTCCGCGTAAACTCGTAACTCGATGGCGTGGCCGTTTATTACCAGGTCCTCCTGTTTAAAGCTGATGGCCTCGCCCCTCGCTATCCGTATCTGTTCTTTCACAAGGTCAATACCGGTTATTAGCTCTGTTACCGGGTGTTCTACCTGCAGGCGGGTATTCATTTCTAAAAAATAGAAATTGAGCTGCTCGTCCATAATAAACTCTACCGTACCCGCACCGGTATAATTAACGGAGCGCGCAACATCTACCGCGCATTTACCCATTTGTTCGCGTATTTGCGGGGTTAGTATAGATGACGGCGCTTCTTCTATCACTTTTTGATGCCGACGCTGAACCGAGCAATCCCGCTCAAATAAGTGTACAATATTACCGTGCGTATCGCCCAGCACCTGTATCTCGATATGTTTGGGCGATGATACATAGCGTTCAATAAACACCGAACCATCCCCAAAAGCCGAGGTGGCTTCTGATACCGCTAACTGCATCTGCTCTTCGAAATCCGCGGCGGTATCAACTATGCGCATGCCCTTGCCACCGCCACCGGCCGCCGCTTTTATCAGGATGGGAAAACCTACCTCTATTGCCCGTTGTTTAGCTTCTTCAACATCGGTAATGGCTTCTTCGGTACCCGGAACCATCGGAATATTATATTTCATGGCCGCGGCTTTGGCCGATAGTTTATTGCCCATTACTTCCATCGCTTCGGGCGAGGGGCCTATCAGTATTAAACCTGCATCGCGCACCTGGCGGGCAAACCCGGCATTCTCGCTCAAAAAACCATAGCCGGGGTGTATACCCTTTGCACCGGTTTGGCGGCAGGCATCAATTATTTTATCGCCACAAAGGTACGATTGACTGGATGGCGCTTCGCCTATATAAACCGCCTCATCGGCATAACGTACATGCAGGGCATCGCGATCAGCAGCTGAATAAACGGCTACTGTTTTTATACCCATTTCGCGTGCCGAACGCATTATTCTTAAAGCGATCTCGCCCCGGTTGGCGATCAGTATTTTTTGCATACTTAACAAATGTAGCAGATTTGTTGAAAGCTGGCCCGTTAAATTGGCCCATCATAAAAAAAGCGATAGGTAAACCCATCGCTTTTTTAAATTTATATTTTAAACTACGGTTTTTTATCAGGCGATGAAGAGCCGCCGGTTGTACCTTGCGGGCCACCTGGACCACCTGGTCCGCCTGGACCTCTTTGTCCGCCGGGGCCCCCCTGCTTTGGCCAGGTAGCATTATCCAACTTCGCTACACCATGATGGCAGGTATAACAATTTACCTTAACCAATGCGGCCATACCTACCGAGTCTTTTTCGCCTTTAAAAAATTTCTTATTGATCTTGGTGGCCATTAAATACATTTTGCGGGCCATCAACTTTTCAGGCTTCGAATCATTAGGGTATTCCATTTTCCGTGTATCCGGATTCATATAATGGCAAAAATTACACTTAACCCCTAAGGCCGATGCCCAATGCCCCATAACTACACCCAATTGTTCATGGGTAATTTTCTTGGGCAGCACTTTCAAGTTTACATATTTAGGAAACTGCTGTGGTTGTTGTGACTGTGCCGGCGTTTGCTGCCGTATCAGGGTCATTGAGGCCAACAGTATGATGCCCGAAAGCAAACATACCGTAATTAATATTTTTTTGTTGACACGCATATTTGCTATAAATTAGGTTGTAAGTTCTTTCTTATGGTTTTTTATCAGGCGATGAAGAGCCGCTTGCACCCTGCGGGCCGCTTTGTCCGCCCGGGCCGCCTTGTCCACCGGGGGGGCCTTTGTCCGCCTTGTCCGCCGCCGGGGCCGCCTTGTTTTGGCCAGGCAGCCTTATCCAGCTTCGCTACGCCGTGGTGGCAGGTATAGCAATTTACGCTGGCAAAATTCATACCCACTGAATCTTTTTCCGCTTTAAAAAATTTCTTATTGATCTTGGTGGCCATTAAATACATTTTGCGGGCCATCAGTTTTTCGGGTTTCGAATCGTTCGGATAATCCGTTTTACGGGTGGCATCATTACGCACATGGCAGAAATTACATTTAACCCCTAAAGAAGCCGCCCACATATCCATCATGTGGTCTACCTGCCGGTAGGTCATCTGTTTAGGCAATACCTTAATATTCATCAGCTTAGGCTCAACCCGCGGTTGCTGCGGCGGCTGTTGCTGTATAAGGGTCATGGAAGCCAATAGTATAATACCCGAAAACAGGCATGTTATTATTAATATCTTTTTGTTGAAACGCATAAATGTCATGTTTAAGTCACCTAAATTATAGGTTTCCCCTGAATGTTCCAACAATTATTTATGATTTACACCTGATTGAAGCAAAATACCCTACTCACCCTATTGCAGATACGTTAAAATATGTTAAAGTAATGGATATTTTACCTTATATAATAAAATAAATTTGGATATTTACGAAACAGTCGTACATTTACGAAATAATCGTAATAACAATGGAAAAACTATCACCACAGGAAGAAGAAGCTATGCAGGCCGTATGGCAAAAAGGCGAAGGATTTATTAAAGATTTTTTAGACCAGATAACCGAGCCAAAACCACCCTATACCACTTTAGCGTCGACCATAAAAAACCTGGAACGCAAAGGATTTTTGGCTGCCGAAAAAACTGGGCAATTCGTTCCGTTACAAAGCGGTTATTAAAGAGGAAGAATATAAAAAGCGTTTTATGAACGGTTTTGTAAACGATTATTTCGAAAACTCATACAAAGATCTGGTTACGTTTTTCGCCAAAGAAAAAAAGATCAGCGCGGGCGAACTGAAAGAGATCATCAAATTAATTGAGAACCCTAAATCCTGAAGACGATGCCAACATTATTTGTTTTTCTGCTTAAAGTTAATATAGCGCTGGTGGTTTTCTGCCTCGGCTATTACCTGGTGCTGCGGCGCCTTACTTTTTACACGCTTAACAGGGCTTACTTGTGCGTCGCCATTATTTTTTCCACGCTGTACCCGCTGGTTAACCTGGATGGTTTTGTACAGCGCCACCAGCAATTAACTCCCGTACAAAATGTTATACTAAGTTTAAAGGCCCCGGCCCAACGTATAGTTAACCCCATAATTCAGCAGCCCAATTACTGGTATTGGGCCGAAGCGCTGTTTTGGGCGGGCGCCGCTCTGTTCGCGCTGCGGTTATTAATGCAGTTGGCGTCGTTGTATAAATTGTATAAAAATTCAAAACCGGGTAAGGTACAGGAGCATGACGTGCGAATTATTAACGCGGATATCAGCCCGTTCTCGTTCTGGCAAAGCATTTATATTAACCCCGAAAATTTAAACCCCGGCGATCTGCAAAGCATTATACAACACGAGCAGGTGCATATTACCGAATGGCATACCCTTGATATTTTATTGGCCGAGATCAGCGTGATATTTTACTGGTTCAACCCCGGTGTTTGGCTCATGAAAAAAGCGGTGCGCGAAAACATTGAGTTTATTACCGACCGTAAAATATTGCAAAAAGGCATGGATAGCAAAGCCTACCAGTACAGCCTGTTAAATGTGAGCTTCGCCCCTACCACATCGGCGGGTATAACCAACCATTTTAATTTTTCAACCCTTAAAAAACGTATCGTCATGATGAACGCTAAAAGATCTTCGAATGTTAACTTAACCCGGTACGCGTTTTTAGTGCCTGCTGTGATGGTATTGCTGCTGATATTCAGTTTTTCAAAGGCCGACCTGGTGAAAAATGGGAAGGTTGCTTACAAAGCTATTGCTGCTTCGGTAAGTAATTTAACCCTGCCAAATATGGCAAACCATGTAAAAAATGCTGCTGATAAAAAAATAGTCTATTGGGTTAAAGCATTGGATACCGGTGAAACATCACTCACAATTAATGGTACACCAACACCGATCATAATTCATGGTAAATTCTTTCCAAAAACAGATACCGGTAAAAAATCACTTACATTTTCTTATAGCCTGGGTAAAGACAGCGATACAAAAACACACTCAATCTTTTTTTATTTAAAAAAAGACAGCATTGTTGATGATAATATTAAAAAACTGCCGCACGATATTGTCATAACAAAACGTATAAAAAATGGCGTTAGGGATTCTGTAACTTATACTATCAATGGAAAAAAAGCTACTGAGGCTGAATTTAAGAAAAATACATCCAAATGATTTTGGTCCTATTAACATGAACGGCGGTGAGGTAATAAATAAGGCAATAACCATAACCGGGAAAGATGGTCATAACTTAACTACTTTCAGTTATATAACTAAAGATATATCTGGCGGTGATGACATTGCTAAAACAATAGTAATACCGCAAATGAACGTACCAGGTAACGACTCGTCTAAAGTAAAAGAACTCCTCGGCAAAATGCAAGGTATGGAAGTACATTCAGACGGAAGATTAACGCATAATGGGGTAAACGTAACCAAAATAAGAGTTAACGGCCAGCCGGTAACCGTGAAGGGCTTTGAACTCCATAAATCTTTAGATGAGGCCAAACTGAACGCGGATAAACCCACTCTTTTTACAGGCAAACTTATCCTTGTAGATGGCAAAGAAAGCACCGAAAGTGGTAAAATCCCTGCAGATAAGGTTAAAAGCATCAAGATGAGGACAGCTACGGCAGACGATTTGGCCAAATATGGCGATAAGGCTAAAAATGGTGTGATTGTTATCACCACAAAAAAATAGTTAATAGTTAATTATGAGAAGGACGGGATCAACCGGTTACGGCCGGTTTTTCCTTTCTGATAATTTAGTACAGCGATGAAAAAGTTTATTTTATCTTCTTTATTATTGGGGTCGGTTTGTTTAAGCACAAACGCCCAAAAACTTCCCAACGTGCAAACAGCCAGCCTGCGCGCCCCTGCTAACACGAAAATTGATGGCAAACCAACCGAATGGGATAATAAATTCCAGGCGTATAATCATGCTACCGAGGTTTACTACACCCTGGCAAATGATGACGATAAGCTATACCTGGTGGTGCAGGCCACCGACCGGCAGATCATCAATAAGATCATCGGCGGCGGGGTAACATTTACCGTTCAAAAGTCGGGCAAGAAAAATGATAAGGGAGGAATAAGCATTACCTACCCGCTTTTTGCCCCAAGGGACCGCCCTATGGTGCGCGGCGGAGGCGACGCGGGCGGAAACATGAAGGTAATCGCTATTCGTGATGGTGGTGGGGGCGGTGATGCGGTTTTTAAGAGCAGCGATCCCCCGGCCGCTAACACAAAATTGGAGGGCGATTCGATCATGAACGCTTATAATAAGCGCCTTGATGAAAAATCGAAAAATATAGGTGTTACCGGCATACCGGGTTTAGATACATTGATATCTGTTTATAATGCTGATGGTATTAAAACGGGCGAACGCTTCGACAATAAAATGGTGTACACTTATGAGTTAAGCATCGACCTTAAAAATTTAGGCTTATCAGTAAATGACGCTGCCAAATTTGCCTATCATATCAAATTAAACGGGGCGACCATGAATATAGTCAATATAAAGATAGATGGTGCAAACGGTAACAGCCCCGACCCGGCCATGCAGGAAAGGGTACAACAATTAATGGCGCAAATGGGGGTAAATAATAACTCGGCGCCTACGGATTTTTGGGGTGAATATACTTTGGCGAAGTAAGCCCCCTCTAAACGGCGCAGCCTTCATGAACGCTTTAAAAAAACAAATAATATTGTGAATAATCTCCCCCGGTAGGGGAGACTTTTGATCTGACAAAATTTAAACATTCTCACCTATTGGAAAGGTAGGCCGTGCGCCGGGGAAAGTCTCCCCTACCGGGGGAGATTTAGAGGGGGCTGGGGAGAATGCTTTTAATAACTAAAAATAAAAAAACATCACATCGCAATGTTTGATAAAAAAGGCGACAAATTGAATTGCACCCGAATGAAGATAATTTTAGCAGTTTCATTTTCTTTTATTGCTCTTGCCGCCAGCGCCCAAAAACTTCCTAATGTACAAACAACTGGCTTGCGCGCCCCGGCTACTATAAAAATTGATGGCAAAACCACCGAATGGGACAACAAATTCCAGGCGTATAATCATGCTACCGAGGTTTATTATACACTAAGCAATGACGACAATTACTTGTATTTAACGGTGCAGGCCACCGATCAACCTATAATTAATAAAATTATGAGCGGTGGTGTTACGCTCACCATAAATAACACCGGGAAAAGGAAAGACAAAGACGGTATAAGTATTACCTACCCGGTATTCGACAGGAAAAACAGACCTTTTTTTGGTTCGCAAGACAAGCTGGGATTAGAAAAGGGGTTTCGCGCTGCAACTGCTAATAACCCCGATTCTGTTATGAACGTTCATAACCGGATATTAGGCGAAAAATCAAAACTGATAGGAGTTACCGGCATACCGGGAATGGATACGCTTATTTCGGTTTACAACACTGATGGCATTAAAGTGGCTCAATTGTTTAATAGTAAGGGGGCCTACACCTATGAACTTGCCGTAAGTTTAAAAAACCTCGGACTTACGACAGACAATCCCGCTAAGTTCGCTTACCATATCACCTTAAATGGCGCAAGCCTGTTCAATAATATTAGTTTTAAAGCTTCGGGCATGTCCGAAGGAGGAAGTGGTGGTGCGCCAATATCAGTAGGTGCAATATCTTTTACATCAGCTGATGGCGCTGATGCAGTAAAACTTTTTTTAGACGGTGGAACAACCGCCCCTACTGATTTTTGGGGTGAATATGTTTTAGCGAGGAAATAAAGCCCCCTCTAAATCTCCCCCGGTTGGGGAGACTTTAAATTTTCTTTAAGAATGCACTTCCGCCCAAATGGGGAGAGTGTTGAGCGGGGCTTCAACTTGCTTCTGCCAGTTTCCCGTTTTCCAAAATTTCCAGCAACGCTTTTTCAGCCATTGTTAATTCGGCCGCTTTTACATTATTATCGTCATCAAGTTCTTTAATATAGCTGAACAGTGTACCATCTTCGTAGCTTTTAATTATGCCGGGGTGTACATAATATTTTTTACACACCGTACGGGTATTGCCTAAATTGATGGCTACTTCATCCAATACGTTTACTATTTTTTTATGGCACTCGGTTATGGTATCAAACCCGCCGGCCTCGTTAAAGGCGTGCAACGCGCTAACACTTCCCGCCCATGTCCTAAAATCTTTCGCGGTAAAATCCTCTCCCGTAATTTCTTTTAAATAGTTATTAACGTCGCCCGAACCAACCGAACACCGTTTACCTTCGTCATCATAAAACTGGAAAAGCTCCTTGCCCGGTATATCGCGGCATTGCTTTACCAGTTTGGCCAGTTTTCGGCTTTGTAGGGATATACTTTGAAAAACGCCTTTTTTTCCTTTAAATTCAAATTTCAGATCGCTTCCTTCTATTTTCACATGCTTGTTCTGCAAAGTGGTTAAGCCAAACGAGCCATATAACTTTTTGTATGCTTCATTCCCTATCCGTATGCCGGTCAGTTCCATCAGCCTAACCACAAGGGCAACTACTTTTTCATGGTCGAGTTTAGGGCGCAAAAGGTCTTTATCCACCTGTTCGCGTATAGCAGGCAAATGCTCTGCAAAAGTTTGCAGCCGATGATATTTGGATTGGTTGCGTATCCTGTTCCAGTCGGCATGATAGCGATATTGTTTCCTGCCCGCGGCATCGGTTCCGGTAAACTGCAAATGCCCATTTTCGTATGGCGATATCCAAACGTTAGTATAAGCCGGCGGAATAACCAGTTTGTTAAAACGGGTTACCAGTTCCTTATCTTTTACCAACTTTCCTTCGGCGTCATAATAGCTCCAGCCCTTCTCGCTTTTTTTACGGGTATAGCCGGGTGTTGAATCCGCGGCGTAGCGCAGGCCGACAGCTTTCGCGGTTATTTTAGGGTCGCGGCCAATTTTTTCGAGTTTTTTTACCAGTCTGTTCATTACCCCTAACAACACGCCGCTTACTTTTAAGTTTGACGATAGCCTGACCATTTTATTTAAACACAATACCCAATTTTAAACTTTCTCTCACAACAAAAATTAACAAGCTATGAAATACAATCTTTTAGGCAATACGGGCCTCCTGGTATCCGAAATTTGTTTTGGCACCATGACCTTTGGCGGCGGTGGCGGCGGTATATGGAGCAACATTGGCAAAACCCAGCAAGACGAAGTTAACAGCCTGATGAAAACCGTTGTTGACGCGGGGATTAATTTTATTGATACCGCCAATGTCTACTCGTATGGTGAATCGGAAACCTTATTAGGGCAATCTATCATCGACCTGGGCCTTAACCGCAATGAACTGGTGATAGCCACCAAAGTACGCGGCCGTATGGGCCCGGGGGTTAATAATGTAGGGCTTACCCGGTTTCACATATTCCAGTCGGTTGATGAAAGCCTGAAACGTTTACAGCTTGACCATATTGATGTGTTATATGTACATGGTGTCGACCTTAAAACCCCAATTGAGGAAACCGTACGTGCATTAAACGATATAGTACTAACCGGAAAAGTGCGTTACATAGCCATTTGCAACTGGCCCGCGTGGATGGTAATGAAGGCGCTGGGTATAGACGATAAACATGGCTGGAACAAATTTGTAGGCTTGCAGTACTTCTACTCGCTGGCGGGCCGTGATATTGAGCGCGAAATAGTGCCTTTGGCTACTGACCAGAACCTGGCGATAATGCCCTGGAGCCCGCTGGCCGGCGGTTTCCTTTCGGGAAAATATACCCGCGAAAAAGATAAAGCCGGCGATTCGCGCCGCGATGTTTTTGATTTCCCGCCCATCAATAAAGAGAAAACCTATGATATTATTGATGTACTGGCCGGCATCAGCAAACAGCATAAAGTTTCGGTAGCGCAGGTGGCATTGGCCTGGGTACGTTTACAAAAAGGTATAACCAGTACCATAATCGGCGCGAAAAATATTGATCAGCTGCATGATAATTTAAAATCGGTTGATATTCAATTATCAGCAGATGAACTGCAAAAAATTGACGAAGTAAGCGCGCTAAACAAAGAATATCCCGGCTGGATGGTTGAAAGGCAGTCGGCAGACAGGGTGGTGAAATAGAGATTGGTGATTAGAGGTTAGAGATTAGGAGCGTTAGATTTGACAACTTTAAAAGTTGTCAAATCTGTAGGGTTTAAGTGGTTATTCTATCCAGCATTTTTTTGTTCATATCTTTTGTCATTGTAGCAAAAAAAAGGAATTGAATAATTATCGCTAACCCCATAAGGGAAATAAACCAATTTTCAATTATCGCAAACATGGTAATAATTGACAGAAAAAATACTTCGAAATTAATTGATTTATAGTATATCAGTTTAATTGTTCTTACTTCGTTTGAATCTATGAGTTCAAAACATCCTTTATGCATTCTTTTTCCTAACTCAAATCTTGATACCAGTTTAAAATCGTCTGAAAAATCGGCTCCGTCGTCGAATTTTATAACTTGAGTTGTTTTACTTTTAATTCGATATTCCAATTGCCTTAGTTCAGCTAGTATCCTATCAAATAAGACATCAATTTCTAATTCCGACGTTTGTTCAGCTTTAAATTTAATATTCATTTTAAATCAATGAATTGATTGCCTTGACAACATACTCCACCTGCTCAGGGTGTACATCCAAATGCAGTACAAAACGGATGCGGTTCTGGGCCGTTGGCAATGCTTTTATACCCTGCGCGGCCAGTTTTTCAATGATCAGCGCGGCGGGCTCAACGGTATCAAATAAAACTATATTGGTTTCGGCAGGCAATACGTTGCTTACCCAGGCGCATTGGCTTAACGCATCGGCTAATATCCGGGCGTGGGCGTGATCTATTTTCAGTCGCTCTACATGATGATCTAACGCGTACGTACCGGCGGCAGCCAAAAACCCGGCCTGGCGCATTCCTCCCCCAAAAACCTTGCGGACGCGTCGGGCATGTTTAATGGTCTTCGCATCAGCCAGCAATACCGATCCGACAGGAGCGCCTAACCCTTTTGATAAACAAACCGATATGCCGTCGAAATATTTACCGTAATCCACGGCCTTATCGCCGGTATAGGCTAAGGCATTAAATATCCGGGCGCCATCCAAATGGAGTTTCAGGCCCTTATCGGCGCAAAGTTTGGCAATAGGTTTTATCTGTTCAAGCGTATAGCAACTGCCCCCGCCACGGTTACTCGTATTCTCCAGCACTACCAGGCTGGTATGCGGAAAATGCACATTGTCGGCATTTATTTCGGGCGCTATCATTTCGGCGGTCAAAATACCGCGATAAGCATTAAGCAACCGTGTTGAAACTGCCGAATTAAAGGCTATCCCCCCACCCTCATACCGGTAAACATGCGCGGTTTGATCGGCTATCAGCTCATCCATCGGCTGGGTAAAGCATTTAATAGCTATTTGGTTGGTCATGGTGCCCGACGGGCAAAACAGCCCGGCCTCCATGCCAAAAATGGCGGCAGTTTTTTGCTCCAGTTCGTTTATTGCCTCATCCTCGCCAAAAACATCATCCCCAACTTTGGCGGCAAACATAGCGTCCATCATGCCGGGGGTAGGCTTTGTTACGGTATCACTTCTTAAATCAACAATGTTCATATTAAATCTGATAAAAATACGTTATTTGTATTTTAATTTCGTTATGCGCTCCATATTAATCTCATTATCGTTTATGCTGTTGGTTTTAACGGCAAAATCACAAAAGTGGCAACCCGGCTATTTTTATGATATTAAAGGAACTAAAAACGCAGGATTTATCCGGGTAGATCCCCGCGGAAAGGGCCCGATAAAAGACGAGGGTTTTATAGAATATAAGGAAGATGATAAAGCTGCTTCTATAAGGCTTAGTGCAAGCGATGTGCGTTCATTTGTTGCCGGTCGTGATAGTTTTATAGTCGCGATGGCCCCGAGAGATGGCTGGGCAAAATATGAAATGGATTTTGTTAAGGTTGTTGTTGACGCGCCCATACGGCTTTTTGAAGCACAGGGCAGTGTTGGCGGCAGCAGGGGTTTCGGGGTTGAACCGGGTATAGGTATAGGCGGCGGTTCGGGCGGTTTTGGCGGGGGTTTTGGCGGCGGAATTTCTATTCCTATTGGCGGGGGCGGTCGCGGCAGTACCAAAACAGTTTATTTTTATGGCGCGAACACCGCCGAAATGAAGCCCGTAACCAACGAGAACTTTATTGATATAATGAGCGAGATAATGGGCGATGAGCCTGATGTTGTTGAAAAAATTCAAACCAAAAAGTTCACCCTGAACAGTATGGATAAATTGATCGTTTATTTTAGACAGGCGAGTAAAAAGTGATTAGTTAATTGGAGATTAGTTGGTTGTTTGATCATTTGCAAAACCCCATTTTAAAGAAAATACACCTAATCTCTAATCAACTAATCTCTAATAACTAATCTCCAATCTTTAACACAAAATCCTTCAACAGCAATTCGTACACAATCTTCCCCCAGATAATAATTACCGGCCATGCTTTTACAGAATAGCGTGCAATATAGGGCTGCCGTATAAATTTAGGTACAGCGTCGGTTAACCCCAACCCTGTTACTACCAATACCAATACCAGGAAAATAATATTTGTAGTGGTGTAGGGCTTGTCCTGTATCAGCATCCATATAAATACACCCATTACGGCTATGATATAGGTAGGATGTTCGGCCCCCGTACTGAATATTACAATAAAAATTAATGCCGAAGCCAGTATCTGCATCCTGTATTTAAACGCCTTGTACTGGCTGAACCTTAATAAAGGCAAAGCAAATAATAATGCGCCCACGGCAATGAACGGGGCGTTAGGCACATTAATATTACCTGTTACGCGCCTTACCACACCCATTACACAAATATCCTGCGGTGAGTCAAAATACGCATTAAGCCCCACCTTATTATGTACAGCGATGAACCATTCGCGGTAAGAATTGATCATGTACGACGGGCTGTATAGCACCAATGGTAAAGCAAGAAATACCGCCAGCCATATTGCCGTCCATAGCGCGAACCTGCCCTTGTTTTTAGAAAATAAAAAGAAAACGAGCCCGATAACAGGGTATAGTTTGATGAGGAAACCCAGCACAATAAACAGTGTTGCCCATTGCTCCTTGCCCCGCTCAACAAATATAAAGCTGAGCAATATCATGGCGGTTATAGCAGGGTTAAACTGCATATAAAAAACCGAGTTGGCGTATTCAATGGCGCATAAAAGCAATAGCTGCGTTTTTTGCCGGACGGTAAACGGCAGCATATTTACTGCTATTAATATAGCTATGGCGTTAACCAATTCCCACAATAAAAAACCCCAGCCATGCGGCAATAAGGCCGATGGTGCTATGATTAAAGGGAAAACCGGCCCGTAATAGTAGATATCGCCATATTCATTGGGATAAGTCACGTAAAGATTTTTTTCGGCTCTGGCATGGTAATAAGAAGCACGGAATATTTTGTAATTATTATCAATATGACGGTTATATTTAAAAACACAGGTATAAGCCGCAACAGCAATATAAAGTACCCACAGCCATTGATAGCCGGTTAAATAGAGAACCTTTTTGGTCATAGGCGACAAATATAGTAGTGAGTGGTGAGTTTTGAGTAGTGAGTTGGGAAATTTGCAAAAATATATTCGTTTGACCGGGTATGCTTGAATTGAGTGCCGGTTAACATAATGGCACTCACCACTCACCACTCACCACTCACCACTCACCACTCACCACTCACCACTCACCACTCACCACTCACCACTCACAACTCACAACTCACCACTCACAACCCCTGCGCAATAACGAACCCGCTTGCCCAGGCCCATTGAAAATTATAGCCGCCCAGCCAGCCGGTAACATCAACACATTCGCCGCCAAAAAACAGTCCCGGCACTTTTTTAACTTCCAATGATTTTGATGAAAGTTCGTCGGTTGATACACCGCCGCGCATAACTTCGGCCTTGTCATAACCTTTATCCCCCGCTGGTTTTACTTTGAAAGTATGTATAAGGCTGTTCATATTTTCCAGGTCGGTTTTATTTAGCGATGCCAGGTTTTTATCAACGGGTAAATAACCGCTCAACGCTTCCGCAAATTTGCGGGTATATAAACCCGAAAGGTAATTCAGCAAAGTCTTTTTACCGTTTATTTCTCTTTCCTGCAGTACAAGTTCCGTAATGTTTCGATGCGGGAGCAGGTCGATAAAAATAAACTCGCCGGCTTTCCAATAGGATGATATTTGCAATATGGCCGGGCCGCTTAATCCCCAATGGGTAAACAAAATATTTTCCTCAAAACTGGCCCTGTCGTTCCAAACTCTGCAAAAAATACTGCTGCCCGATAGCTGTTCATACCATTGCTGGTCTTTGCCGGTAATGGTAAGCGGCACCAGGGCCGGTGCGGTATCAATAATTTCAAGTCCGAATTTGCGGGCGGTGCGCAGGCCAAAATCCGTCGCCCCCATCTTTTGAATAGGCAGGCCACCCGCGGCTATTACCACTTTTGGGGCGGTTAATTTTTCGTGTCGGCCATTTCGTTCCAGTAACACATTAAAACCATCTCCCGTTTTTTCAACCGTGTTAACATCGGCGCCGCACCATATTTGCTGGCCTAAGTCATTACATAGATCAGTAAAAACCTTAATCACATCCTTAGCCTTATTACTTACCGGGAAAAGCTGCCCCAAGGTTTTTTCCTTCCCCTCAATGCCATAAGTTTCAAAAAAGCTGATGGTATCTTCAACTGTCCACTGTGCGAACGCCGATTTGCTGAAATGTTCGTTTTGCGATATAAATTGTTTGGGCGAGGAATACAAGTTAGTATAATTACACCTGCCGCCGCCGCTTATTAGTATTTTTGCACCCACCTGGTCATTTTTCTCTAAAACCAGGGTGCGTTTGCCTAAAAACCCGGCTTGTACGGCGCACATTAACCCGCAGGCGCCACCGCCAATAATTATAGCATCAAAATCTGTTTGTTTTATTAAATTTGCAGGCATGGCTGAACTTTCGCAAATATCAGAATTTGGTAAGATACTTATCTTTTTAATAACAGGAATTATCCTGGTAGCCCTGATGTTTTTTGTGAACCGGTTAATAGCACCCAATAAACCCAACCCCGAGAAGCTAACTTCTTACGAATGCGGTGAGGAGCCAACCGGCAACGCGTGGCTGCCTTTTAACTCCCGCTTTTATGTTATCGCCCTTGTTTTTTTATTGTTTGATGTGGAGATGGTGTTTATTTTCCCTTGGGCAACCATATTTGGCAATCACGAAATTATAGCTGCCGACGCGCGCTGGGGATGGTTCTCGCTGGCAGAAATGTTTATATTTTTAGGCATACTGATACTGGGCCTGGCTTACGTTTGGCGCAAAGGCGACCTGGACTGGATAAAGCCAAAACCCACTGTTCCTGCAACAAATTCTAGTATTCCGGCATCATTGTATGAAAAACTGAATTTGGAGCAAAGCGTTTATAAGGTAAAAGATTTTAATATAGAACCTGGCCCGGTTGCTAACGCACCCGTTGCGACAACAACAACAGCACCGATAAGGAAACCTATGTTTAAACCTACTTTCAAAAAGCCAACCAATGAGTCTTGATATCAGCAACGAAAGCGGCGGCATAGTGGTCACCAAAATGAACGACCTGTTGAATTGGTCGAGGTTGTCGTCATTATGGCCTTTAAGTTTTGGTATTGCCTGCTGCGCTATTGAGATGATAGGGGCATATGTGTCAACCTATGATATGGACCGGTTCGGCGTTTTCCCACGCCCGTCAGCCCGCCAGGCCGATGTAATTATTATTGCCGGTACCGTAACCTTTAAAATGGCCGAACGCATAAAACGGCTATACGAGCAAATGCCCGAGCCAAAATATGTTATTTCAATGGGTTCCTGCTCCAACTGTGGCGGCCCGTACTGGCAGCACGGCTATCATGTGGTAAAAGGGGTAGACCAGGTTATCCCGGTTGATGTATATGTACAAGGTTGCCCCCCACGCCCCGAAGCGCTGATAGGCGCTATACTGGAACTGCAAAAGAAAATAGAAGGTGAACAGTTGATAAAAGGATAATATGAATATATTTGATATATGCCTGCAACTACCTATAAACTAAGTGCTTTCAGAAAAATATTGGTGTTAGGTTTAATAACCGGCACATTGGATGCCCTTGCCGCCCTTATTATTAATTATAAGATCAACCCGTTGCTTATTTTCCGTTTTATTGCGAGCGGTGTGTTTGGCAGAGCAGCATTTTCCGGGGCTGAAGAAATGGTGGTAGCCGGTATATTATTTCATTACCTCATTGCTTATTTGTTTACGACGGCTTTTTATCTGCTGTACCCCTTCACTTTTTCGATATTGAAAAACAAATACATAGTAGCCATTGTGTATGGCGGCACGGCCTGGCTCATCATGAACCTGATCGTCGTTCCGTTAAGTATGATAGGGCCGCACCATATCCGCATTACAGGTATTATTACCGGTGTTTGTGCGCTTATAATTTGTGTGGGGTTGCCGGTGGCATTAGTGGCGGATAAGAAATCGTCTGAACAATGATTTTTCAAAGATTTAGGCTAAACTTGCACTATAAATGAAAGCATTTTACGGAGACCTTAAATTGGGCATTTTAGGAGGCGGACAATTGGGCCGTATGCTCATTCAACAAGCCATTAATTATAATGTTACCGTAAAGGTACTCGACCCTGACCGCGAGGCCCCCTGCCGTAAATTATGTGATGAATTTACTGTCGGCTCCCTTGGCGATTACGAAACGGTATATAAATTCGGCAAAAAGGTCGACCTGCTTACCATCGAAATTGAAAAGGTAAACGTTGACGCGCTGGAACAACTGGAAAAAGAAGGCGTTTTGGTATACCCGCAGCCGCGAATTATCAGGTTGATACAGGATAAGGGGCTGCAAAAACAATTTTTTAAAGAAAACAATATCCCAACTGCCGATTTCCGGGTAATCACATCAGCTGATGAATTAAAGCGAACAAATATCCCCTACCCCTACATACAAAAATTAAGGCGCGACGGCTATGATGGCCGGGGGGTTTATAAGGTGATGGATGAAACTTATCTGCATGCCGCGTTTACAGAACCCAGCATTATTGAACGGCTGATAGATTTTGAAAAAGAAATAGGCGTAATAGTAGCCCGCAATGCAAACGGCGATATATCTGCCTTCCCACTGGTTGAAATGGAATTTAACCCTGAAGTTAACCTGGTTGAATTTTTAATATCGCCTTCTACCCTGGCTTTCGAAATACAGAAGGAAGCCGAGCGCATAGCCAAAAAAATATCGGAAGATCTGAAAATTGTGGGCTTATTAGCGGTAGAAATGTTTTTAACCAAAGAAGGCGAAATATTAGTTAATGAGTTGGCCCCGCGCCCGCATAACAGCGGGCACCAGAGTATTGAGGGTAATGTAGTATCGCAGTTTGAACAGCATTTAAGGGCGATATTTAACCAGCCTTTAGGTGATACCGCCTGTTTAAGCAACGCGGTTATGATAAACCTGTTAGGCGAACCCGGCCACGAGGGCCCCGCCATATACCAGGGAATTGAAAAAATATTAAAATGCCCCGGCGTATATGTACATTTATACGGCAAAGCCTTAACCAAACCTTTCCGCAAAATGGGGCATGTTACCATTGTGGATGCAGACAGGGAAAAGGCGATAGAAACAGCGCGATTTGTGCAACGAACGTTGAAAGTTGTTAGTTAAGCCCCACCCAACCCTCCCCGGTAGGGAGGGCTTTCTTAAAGAAAATTTTAAGTCTCCCCTACCGGGGGAGATTTAGAGGGGGCTAACGCCCTGCAATGACGATTTAATAATAAGATTATGAACTCTCCCAAAATAGGAATCATCATGGGCAGCAAATCGGATCTGCCGGTTATGCAGGATGCCGCCGATGTTTTAAAGGAACTGGGCGTTAATTACGAAATAACAGTAGTATCAGCCCACCGCACACCCGATCGCATGTTCAGCTATGCCCGTGAGGCCGCAGGGCGCGGTTTAAAGGTTATTATAGCCGGCGCGGGCGGCGCTGCACATTTGCCGGGCATGGTGGCTTCGTTAACACATTTGCCCGTTATTGGCGTACCGGTGAAATCAAGCAACTCTATTGATGGGTGGGATTCTATTCTTTCTATCCTGCAAATGCCAAATGGCATCCCGGTTGCAACCGTGGCTTTAAATGCCGCGAAAAACGCGGGGATATTGGCCGCACAGATATTATCTACGGCTGATGATGCTTTGACCAAAAAACTCATCGCTTATAAAGAAACGCTCAAACAAAAGGTGGAGGAATCGGCGGAGGAAATGAAGGCGGGGAAATAGGTTATACGTGGGACGTTTTACGTAGTACGTTTAAATCATCCATTTTAAAACCTAAAAAAACGTACAACATCCAACGTATAACGTACAACCTAATTCAACTGCGGGTTCTCGGGAAAATTAGCAATATGCGCGAAGCGATGGCCCAGGCCGATCACTACTTCCCGCCACATATTTTGTTCGCTGCTGGCAAATAGGGTGCTTGCGCTGCATTTTTCGGCTACTATCCAGCTATTTTCTTTTATTTCATCACCCAGTTGATCTTCCGTCCAGCCGGAATAGCCCATAAAAAATTTTATTTCCGTTTCATCTAATTGATAGTCGGCAGCCAATTGTTTCACCATTTCAAAATCGCCGCCCCAAAATATACCATCGCATATTTCAATACCTCCTTCAATTTTTTCGGGGACGCAATGTATAAAGTGTAAAGTATTTGCAGCTACCGGGCCGCCAATATATACCGGCATTTCCGAATAAGAAACATCGGGCAAAACATCGCCCAGCAAATATTCGCTTTGATGGTTTAAAATAAAGCCGATTGCGCCCGAGTCGGCATATTCAGTTAACAGGATGACCGACCTCTTAAAATTAGGGTCCATCATAAAGGGTTCCGATATTAATAAACGTCCCGCGGCGGCTGTAACAGAATTTAACATAAACGTATTTTTATTATATAGACTACATAAACAAGCTAAAGTAAAATATGTTGGGCAATGGTATAACTCAAATACAATATTACTATTTACAGGTTAATTAATTTGTAAGTTTGCATTAAATGACACAGAAAGAATTACAAAGTTTACGGCATGAGTATACCTCGGCTTCTTTAACAGAAACAACCGTCGATACCAACCCGATAAAACAGTTTGAACTATGGTTTGATGAAGCTGTTACCGCTAAAGTAAATGACCCGAACGCCATGACGCTGGCTACGGCCACAACCGATGGCCGCCCCTCGGCCCGTATAGTTTTATTAAAAGGATTTGACGCTAACGGGTTTACATTTTACACCAACTATTTAAGCCGCAAAGGGAAAGAAATAACAAAAAACCCGTTGGGCGCATTACTATTTTTTTGGAGCGAACTGGAACGGCAGGTTCGTATTGAAGGAACCATAGAAAAGTTAAGCAAGGAGCAATCTGAAGCTTATTTTCATTCGCGGCCAAAAGAAAGCCAGATAGGCGCGCTGGCATCGCCCCAAAGCCAGGAAATAGCAGGCAGGGATATACTGGAAGGCAAAGTAAGCCAGTTAGAGACAGAATATGCCGATAAAACTATTCCGAAACCATCCTTTTGGGGCGGCTATATTTTAAAACCCCGCCTCATTGAGTTTTGGCAGGGTGGCGAGGGCCGTTTGCACGACCGTATTTTATTTAAAAAAATTGATAACAAAAACTGGAAAAAAGTACGCCTGGCCCCATGAGTTTTGAGGATATTAAATTATTGCTGACCGGTAAATTTGGCGAAGATGTAATTGTGGGCGAAGAAACTGCGGGCTTGCAACCTGCCCTGTTAATTGATCCTGACCGTATTGTTGAGGTATGCCTGGAACTGCGCAATAATCCGAATACTTATTTTGATTTTCTTTCCTGCCTTACCGGGGTTGATTATGGTGTTGACGACGGGCGCTTTGGCGTAGTTTATCATTTGGCCTCTATCCCCAATAAATTACAGTTAACCTTAAAAATAAGTAAGGCGAATGATCGTAATGAGGATGATCTGCCATCATTCCCAAGTATAGCCAATGTTTACAGCAGCGCCGATTGGCATGAACGCGAAGCATTTGACATGGTAGGTATATTTTTTGAAGGGCACCCCGATCTGCGACGGATATTGTTACCGGATGATTGGGAGGGATATCCCTTAAGAAAAGGTTATAAAGCGGCGGAGTATTACAAAGGCATAAAAATAGGATATCCTGCTCAAATTGCTGACGAGGAAGTTGAATACAGAACCGTTACAACGCCAACCTTAAAATATAACCAGGCATTAGAAATATATAACCAAAAAATAGCCAACGCCGCCGTTGAGGACATGGTGCTAAACATGGGCCCGCAGCATCCCTCAACTCATGGGGTTTTGCGGCTGGAACTGATCACCGACGGCGAAATAGTTAAAGAGGTAATACCGCACATGGGTTACCTGCACCGTTGTTTCGAAAAACATGCCGAGTCGCTCACCTACCAGCAAACTATCCCGTTTACCGACCGGATGGATTATCTGGCCTCTATGAACAACTGCCACGCGTTTGTGATGGGCGTTGAGCGGATGATGGGTATTGACCGGGATATACCTAAACGGGTCGAGTACATCAGGGTGCTGGTTTGCGAAATGAACCGTATTGCGTCGCACCTCATCGCCATAGGCCAATATGGCATTGATATTGGCGCTTTTACTCCTTTTTTATGGTGTTTCCGCGATCGTGAACATATTATGGGTATGTTGGAATGGGCCTCTGGCTCGCGTATGCTGTACAATTATATTTGGGTGGGCGGTTTGTTTTACGACCTGCCGGTTGGCTTTGAAGAACGCTGCCGTGAATTTGTAGATTACTTTAAACCTAAAATGGTTGAGCTGAACCAACTGCTAACCGATAACCAGATATTTATTAGCCGTAGCGCCAACATTGGCGTACTGCCACTTGATGTGGCTATTAATTACGGATGCTCAGGCCCAATGCTACGGGGTTCGGGTTTAAAATGGGATCTGCGGCGGATAGATAATTATTCTGTTTACCCCGAACTTGATTTTGATGTACCGGTAGGCAAAGGCGAGATGGGCAAAGTTGGCGATTGCTGGGACCGGTATAAAGTACGGGTTGATGAAGTAGCACAATCCTTAAAAATAATTGAGCAATGCCTCGACCGCCTGCAAAATGAATTAAAACGCACCATAGATTTTGACCCGCGTGCAAAAATGCCGCGCAAAATTACTCCAAAATCACAGGACTATTATGTACGCTGTGAAGGCGCCAAAGGCGAACTGGGTTTCTATTTCATTGCCGACGGAAAATCAGAGATACCCTTGCGGGTAAAGGCCCGCGCGCCAAGTTTCTGCAACCTCTCCGTACTGCCCGAACTATCAAAAGGCGTTATGATAGCCGATCTGATCGCAATAGTAGGCTCAATTGATTTTGTTTTGGGGGAAGTGGACAGATAAAAAAAGGCTTCAGTTATGAAGCCCTTTTGCTATTATTGATTTCTTTGGATGGATGCTAATTATTGTAGGTCTTTACCATAAACACAAAGCTCTTTTCTCTTTTCAGCTTTTGATCTTCGCTTAAACCTGACAATGTATTTTTCCTGTTTAGGTTAACCCTTTCATTCAGTGAATCGGCAGGGATATTGTGTATGGCATCTATCAGGTATCTTGATTTGATGGCATAATGCTCACCCTCGGCATGGCCTTCTTTGGCATCAGTAATACCTATTATATTTCCTTTGCTATCCCATAACGGGCCGCCGCTATTTCCAAAATTAATGGGAATAGAAACCTGGTAATGAACGCTATCGCCATTTAAACCGGTAGAAGCATTTATAACACCATTGTGGTAAACAGGCTTACCGCCAGGATACCCATAGGTAGAAATAGTTTCAGCCAAATCGCTTTCGCCTTTTTTAAACGAATACGGTATTGGGCCAAGGCCTTTAAACTGGTTATCTGTTATTTTTAAAATAGCAATATCTTTTTGAGGGTCGGTATAAAGCACCTCGGCCTTAAAAGAAGAGCCATCCACATTTTGAACATATACAGAATCGGCACCCTGCACCACATGATAACAAGTTGCTATAAGTCCATCCGATGTAAACGCAAAGCCAGAACCGGAGCCTGTGAATTTATCAATGTGCGTTGTTTTCTTTATATCATTTGACAACGCTTTTATATCTTTCGATTGCTTGTCTATCTTGTTATTTAAGGCTACATACTTCGAGTCGTTGTTATTAAAGCTACCTGCAAGATACATTACACTTACAACAACAAATATAGCCACTGATGCCGCTACCGATATTTTTGAATGATGGCTGCGCCATAGCTGTACTATCCATGATGGGTGTACCAGGAGATTTTCCTTAAGCGTATGCACATCAATTTCTTCATGTATAGCATTTAACCGGTTTTCCAGTTCAACGCGCTCGCCATATTGCTTTAATAAGTTGTTAAAAAGTTTGTGTTCAATAACTTTTTTATCCATCTCTGCATTCTCTTTACGTTGTAATTCAAAACTCTTCTGTTCTTCCCGGCTCATTTCGCCGTTCAGGTAACGTTCAATTACTTCTAAAAGTTCATTATCACTCATTATCTTACTCCTTTCTTATTTCTGCTGAAAAAACAATTTCTTCAGCCGTTGCAGGCATTTATATTTTTGTGTTTTGGCATTATCGGCATTGGTATACCCAAAACGCTCACAGATATCCTGCATTGATCTGTTGTTTATATAAAAATCTTCCACAATGGTTTTACAGGGTTCGCCCAGTAACCTAAGCGCGCTTTCCATTTTACCAAACTGCATATCCCTGTCATTATGCTGATCAAACTCATCAGTATCAGCAGGCAGAAATTCCTGGAAATCCCTTATATCGCCCCCGTACCGGTTTATCTGACTTAGTCTTTTTAGCCAGAGCCTGCGGCAAATTGAATAAATATAAGTTTTTAGCTTACTGCTTAATTCAAAATCGCCTGCTTTAACCTTATTATAAAGAACAATTATCGCTTCCTGGTATATATCCTTGGCATCATCCTCATCGCCGTTGTTATTAATTATCAGCTGCAATACCATCGGAAAATAAGCGATATACAGCCGTTTTAAAGCTATTTCCGAATTATTAAGTATCCCAAGAATAACTTCGCTATCCGTCGGCGTTGAATCTTTTAAATCTTTATTCACCACTTAATACTATTTATACAAAATTGTAACCCATTGCCGGTAAGAAAAATCTAAATTAAATAAATATTTAAGGTTAGCTTAAATAATGTTGCATCAATTTGTAGCCGTATTAAAAACTTTTCCGGAATAATTTTGTTGCCTGTTTTAGAAATTAATTTACAGGTTTTTTATAACCATAACATTGATTAAAAACATCATTTATAAAAACATCATTTTAAAAACACTGCTTATGAAAAACACATTAAAAACCGGTTTACTAGCTTTAGCTATTGCCACATCGTTAGCTGCCTGTAAAGGCAAAGGATCGGCTGGTGCCGATTCTGTAACCACCAGTTCATCCGTTACCAGCACCAGTGCCGATTCGCTTAAGAAAGATACCAGCGCTTTACCCGATTCTTTGAAAAAAGACACTTCTGTTAAAACCACAAAAACTGAAGTAAAAACCACCTCCACTGAAACCAAGAAAAAATAATTAGGTTTTGAAAAGCAAGGTAAGCTGTATATTATGGCTTACCTTTTTGATTTTTATAGAATAAATTTCATGAGTTAAAAACGAAAAAAATATTAATTCTATAGAATTAATATTTTTTTATGATGATAGGGTTACCTTTTTATATTTTTTGTATTAATTAAAACAAATAACGTTTAATTTAAAAACTCTACTACATGAAAAACTCATTAAAAATTGGATTGATAGCATTGGTTATCGCAACTTCATTTACCGCTTGTGGTGGTAACAAATCAACTACTGTTGTTGATTCAACTACTAAAGTAACTGATACTTCTAAAAAGGATACGACTATTGTTAAAACTGATACAACCAAAAAAGATACTATCAAAAAGTAATATTCGTTTTAATTTTTTAGTTTACTGTTAGTTTTTTTAACAAAACGCAAGGTAATTTATAATTTTTTTAAAATTATGGGTTACCTTTTGTATTTTTGTGTATTAATGCTTAAACTATATAGTCACTTTTAAAAAAAATTAACATGAAAAACACATTCAAACTAAGCGTATTAGCCCTGGCTATCGCTGTTTCATTTGCTGCCTGCAAAGGTAAAGCTACTTCTAGTGCTGCAGATTCAGCTGCTAAAGCTGATTCAATTGCTAAAGCAGATTCAGCTGCTAAAAAAGACACTTCTAAGAAAGACACCAGCAAAATGAAAATGGACACTACTAAGAAAAAATAATCTTAGTTTTGTAAAAAGTAAAAAAGCCTCCCACTTATTGGGAGGCTTTTTTTATTTAAGGGAACGACGTATTATTTATATTAATCATGTTCTACTGAGTCGCGTAATGCTCTTATTTCATCAATCGATTGCTGCAAAATACTTAGCTGGTCATTTAGTATATCCCTGATATAAGCTGGCAAATGCTCCTCATTTAGGGCAGATTGATAAGTTTTCCTCATAGCATTATCGCCGAACTCACATTCTTCCAATATACTTTTATCACTATGGCCGCTAAATGTCGCCTTAATATCCAGCCACGAGCGGTGTAATTTTCCACTTATGCTGGTGTCGTTATCCGCATCCCTGCCCAACACTTCAATTTCGCGAACCAGTGTTGATTTAAATTGCTGGCTTTCGAGTATTTTAGTGGTGAAAACCGATTTCAGTTCAGCATCGTCTTTAATTTCACCTATAGCGTTTTCATAGCCCGCTATGCGGTCGTTATTTATCTGAATCAGATCGTTCAGCGTTTCTAGTGTTGCCTTATTATTTTCCATGATCATCGTGTTTGTTTCAATAAATAACCGGGTGTTACGTGAAGTGTTTTAATTAAAAAATTATATTTTAATTAAAAGTAAAATATCTATTTACCGCTAAACATTGAAAATAACCAAATAATAATACCTATAACTACAACAACGGCTAAAATGCCAACAAAGGCACCAGCCTTAAATATGCCGCCGATAACAGAACATCCGCTCATGACAACTATTGCCAAAACGAATAATAAAATGTTTAATTTTTTCATGGGTTTAAATTGCTTTCGGTATAACATACAATAACTAAGCCTTTTATAATATTGTATTAAATTTTACTTTATATAGCTGGTATTCACCTTTATATTGTATAGCAATAAATACACCCCATCGTATTTTTTATAAAATCGATAATTATTGCAGCTATATTAAGCCTTATTGCACTATATAGTTATTTTTACCGCTCAGCATAGTTATGGCCACTCCTGTATTTTCTATAAACCGTGTAAACGTTAGGTTTTTGAATAATAATTTGTTCAGCAACCTCAACTTTACGGTTAATAAAGGCGAGAGCTGGGCGTTAGTTGGCGAAAGCGGATCGGGCAAAAGCGCGCTGCTGCAAACCATAGCGGGCAATTTTAATGTAACCGGCGGTGAAATTAACTATCATTTTTTTGAAGAATACCTGCAGCAGCATCCGGGTAATGCCGGGCAATTAACCCACCATCAATTAGTTGCGCTGGTTGAGGCCCGGCATCATTTTAAAAACCTGGCCAATACCGCCGACTTTTATTACCAGCAGCGCTATAATTCGTCCGATTCGGAAGACGCGTTAACCGTTGAGGAATATTTACACACCGTCAAACCACTCCCCCAACCCCATATTTACTGGCACTTTGATAAAATAATTTCCACCTTAAAATTGGATCAATTAAGCCATAAGCAACTCATTAAATTATCAAATGGTGAAACCAAGCGCTTAAGGATAGCCGCAGCGTTATTAAAAAACCCGGTTGTGTTATTGATGGATAGCCCGTTAACCGGTTTGGATGTACAAACCCGTGCAGCATTTAATATCCTGATTAATGAGATAACTGCATCTGGCATCACTATAATAATGGCGACCTCGCCCTACGAAATACCGGACGCGATAACCCATGTGGCCGTGCTAAAAAATGAGGTTATAACCCACGCCATACCAAAAAATGAATTTACACCGCAACTGGTTGAACTGCAACAACCCGATACTATTGACCGGGAGGAACTAAGATCATTATTAAACACTAAACCTGCGCCCGCAAACTATAAACAAATAGTAAGCATGAACAGGGTACACGTAAAATATGGCGACACAATTATTTTAAATAATATTAACTGGCAGGTTAAACCCGGCGAGCGGTGGGCATTGCTTGGGCCCAATGGCGCTGGCAAATCAACCTTGTTGAGTTTAATTAACGGCGATAACCCGCAGGCGTATGCCAATGATATTATCCTGTTCGACAAAAAACGCGGCACGGGCGAAAGCATCTGGGATATTAAAAAGAAAACAGGTTTTGTATCGCCCGAACTGCACCAGTATTTCCCGGCAGATAATAATTGTTTGCAGGTAATTGAATCGGGTTATTATGATACGCTGGGGTTATTCAGGCAAAGCAATAAAGCAAAAGTCGATATAGCTTTACGCTGGATGAAAGCCCTGGAAATTGATCAATATGCCCGCACGCAATTAAGGAATATCCCTGCCAGTGCGCAGCGTTTATGTTTGCTGGCACGTGCATTAATAAAAAACCCGCCCTTGCTGATCTTTGATGAACCCTGCCAGGGAATGGATACCCACCAACAACAACACTTTAAAAATTTGGTGGATACCATTTGCAGTTTAAGTAAGGTTACGCTAATATATGTTACGCATTACCGGGAGGAGATACCGGAGAGTGTGGATAGGTTTTTGAGGCTGGAGAAGGGAAAAGTTATTTGATAATTATAAAACACCCCTTACTTAGCCCTCCCCTTTACAACTTTATTGTATTCGACATCCTTAGGCTCCCATAATTCTATACTGTTGCCTTCGTTATCTAATATATGAACAAACTTTCCGTAATCATAACTTGCAATTTTATCCACTACGGTTACGCTATCTTTTTTTAATTGCGCTACAAGCGCCTCCATATTTTCAACGCGGTAATTGATCATAAAATCTTTCTTTCCCGGCTCAAAATATTTAGTGTCTTCCCTGAACGGGGTCCATTGGGTAACGCCGTATTTTGTACTGTCGTTCCCTTGCCGCCATTCAAAACTTGCGCCGTATCCATTGGTGGCAATGCCCAGGTTTTTGGCATACCATTCCCTCAATTTTTTAGGGTCCTTGCATTTAAAGAAAATACCGCCGATACCTGTCACCTTTTTTGCGGCGGCAGCTTCTTTAATTTTTTGGGTTGCTTTTGTAAAGGCCACACCTAATGCAAACGACGAGATGAGCAATAAGGCCAGGGTTAGTTTTTTCATATAGTAAATTTAAATTTATCCGGTGGTAAATACAAGCAACTTACAAATTGGTCACCCCATTATAAAATCACAACAAGCAAGGGCCAAATCAATAAGCAGTAATGCTAATATTGTATATTTGTTCTATGAATACTGCCGATCTGCTACACCGAGCCTCCCAATTTGAGTTTTTAAGTATGGAGGAAGGGGTGCACCTGCACCATCATGCTTCCACACCCGATTTGATGTATGTGGCCAACGAACTGCGCAAAAAGCAGGTGCCGCATGGCAAAGTGACCTGGCAGATAGACCGTAATGTAAACACCACCAATGTTTGTATAGCCAATTGCAAGTTTTGCAATTTCTTTCGCCGCCCGGGGCATGAGGATAGCTACATAACCGATATTGAAACTTATAAACAAAAAATAGAAGAAACTTTCCGTTTGGGTGGCGACCAGCTTTTATTACAGGGCGGCCATCATCCTGACTTGGGGCTGAAATTTTATACCGACCTGTTCAGGGAATTAAAAAGATTATATCCAACGCTTAAACTGCATTCATTAGGTCCGCCGGAAGTTGCGCATGTGGCCAAACTGGAGGGCATGAGCCATATTGACGTGCTGCGCGAAATGAAAGCGGCGGGGCTTGACTCATTACCCGGCGCCGGGGCCGAGATATTGAATGACCGTGTGCGCCGCCTGATATCCAAAGGAAAATGCGGCGGTAAAGAATGGCTTGATGTAATGCGCGCGGCTCATCAGCTTAACCTGCCAAGCTCGGCAACCATGATGTTTGGCCATGTAGAAACCATTGAAGAACGTTTTGAGCATTTGGTATGGATACGCGAAGTACAGGCCGAAAAACCCGACGGCCATTATGGCTTTATGGCCTTTATTCCCTGGCCGTTCCAGGATGATGGTACTTTATTACGCAAAGTGCGCGGCATCACCAATAACGTAACCGGCGACGATTATATACGCATGATAGCCTTGAGCCGCATCATGCTGCCCAATATTAAAAACATACAGGCTTCGTGGTTAACGGTGGGCAAACAGGTTGCACAATTATGCCTTCATGCGGGGGCCAATGATTTTGGTTCGATAATGATCGAAGAAAATGTGGTATCGGCCGCAGGCGCGCCGCACCGCTTTACGGCTAAGGGTATACAGGATTCTATTATAGCCGCGGGTTTTGAGCCGCAATTGCGTAATCAAAAATACGAATGGCGCAACGTACCTGCACAGTTGGAAGAACAGGTGATAAATTATTAATGTATTTGTTGGCTAACTTGTTTTTTATTTAACTTACGCCAATGGAAGACACAGAACTATATATAGAAGCGCTGGTTTTTGCATCCGAGCAAAGCATTCGTGCTGAAGAGATCGTTTACTGTTTACAAACTACCTTTGAGCGGGATTTTACCATTGCCGAGGTAACGGAAAGCCTTGCTGTTATTAAAAACAAATACCATAACGAAAACCTGGCGATAGAATTGGTTAATGTAAATAACGGCTACCAGTTTTTAACCAAAAAAAACTACCACCCTATTATTAGCCTGCTGCAACTGCAACGGTCGAAAAAGAAGCTGAGCCAGGCAGCTTTAGAAACACTGGCCATCATTGCCTACAAACAACCGGTAACTAAAACCGACGTTGAGCAAATACGCGGCGTAAACTGCGAATATTCGATACAAAAATTGCTGGAAAAGGAGTTGATCGCAATAAATGGGAAGTCGGAAGCACTGGGGAAACCCATTTTATATGGCACCAGCCCACTTTTTATGGATTATTTTGGAATAAATAATATGCAAGAATTGCCTCATATAAAAGAACTTACAGATAGTTCTACCTCAATTGGCGAACAGCACGAATAATTTTAAAATGTTTTTTCTTTCAAAATGATTTTTAATTATTTTTACTAATAAATAATTGATAAGAGTACCGAAAGAAATTTATTTATATTAAATTCGTTTAAGCATATCCTAATAAATTATAACAAATATTCACCGTAATGGGAACGCCAAAAAAAATTTCAGACAAGAACATTCCTAAAAACTCGGATGCTGAGGAAGATGATGACGATGATGCTATTGATTCAACGTCACGTAAAAAAGTAGTTGATGACGATGAAGATGACTTTGACGGGCCATTAGATGACCTGGGGTTTGAAGATTTCGGTGATGATGACGACGACGACGACGATTATTAATTTTGTATAAATAACCCGTTTTTAAAGCATTCAGACAATACGCTGGATGCTTTTTTTATATTTTACAGTTTTAAAACTCCCACATGATCCTTACTGAAGTTACAGATAAAGCAACCAGCAAAGCGTTTTTAGATACTGCAAGAACGATCTATAAAAATGATAAAAACTGGATCTGCCCGCTTGACAATGATATTGAAGCCGTTTTTGATCCCCTCAAAAACAACTTTCACCAGTATGGTAAATGTACACGGTGGATATTAAAGGATGAGAATGGAGAACTTATTGGTCGCGTTGCCGCGTTTATCAATAACAAAAAAGCATTCAATTATGAGCAGCCTACCGGCGGTATGGGTTTTTTTGAATGTATAAATGATGAAAAAGCCGCTTTCCTGTTATTTGATACGGCAAAAAATTGGTTGCACGAAAACGGTATGCAGGCAATGGACGGCCCCATTAATTTTGGCGAGAACGACACTTTTTGGGGATTACTGGTTGAAGGTTTTTCGCCCCCATCATACGGCATGAATTATAACCCGCCTTATTATCTTGCTTTTTTTGAACATTACGGTTTTAAAAAAATGTATGAGCAAATAACTAATCACCTGGACATAATTAAACCTTTTCCCGAACGGTTTTATAAGATAGCAAAGTGGGTAAGCCAAAAACCGGGTTATGAGTTTAAACACCTGGAAGTTAAAGAAATAGAAAAATTCGCTGCAGATTTTATAGAAATATATAATGACGCCTGGGCGGGGTTTGAAAACTTTGTTCCCATTAATTATAATACCATATTAGAGAGCTTTAACAAAATGAAGCCCATTATGGACCAGAACCTGATATGGTTCGCTTATGTAAATGGCGAGCCTGCCTCATTCAATATTGTTTTGCCCGATGCCAATCAAATGCTGAAACCGCTAAACGGGAAGCTTAACCTGGTTGGCAAGCTCAAGTTTTTATATTATAAATGGAGGGGCGTTTCGCGGATGAGGGCCATTGTAATGGGCACCAAACAAAAATATCAAAACCACGGAATAGAGTCGGCACTGTTTATTAAACTGGGCGAATATGTATTACCCCTTAACCAATACAGCATTTTAGAACTCTCATGGGTAGGCGACTTTAATGAAAAAATGGTTGCCTTGCATCACTCCATGGGTGCCACTTTCGCTAACCGGCATTTAACTATGCGTTATATTTTTTGATTGGAGCCGAAAGCTTGAATTGGAGCATAAAGCTTAAGGCTGAAAGCTTGAATTATATACGATTAAAAACTATAGCAGTAATTAAAGCTTTTAGCTTTGGTCTTTCTGCTTTAAGCTCAAATTAAAGCTTTTAGCTTTAACCTTTCCGCTTTAAGCTAAATCAAGCGGTTATTTTATTGTGCCTTAATTCTTCAAATAACTCTATAACTTTCTTTTGCAGTTCTATGATCTCTATTTCTCTATCGGTCAGCTTTTTATTAACAACCTCTAATTCATTAACAAATTTTTGTTCTTGCTCCAGGTCGTTAAAGGTAAGTAATTGAACTACAGACATTTCAAACAAATTTGATATTTGTTCAAGCCTTGATAAATTAATATCGGTGATCCCGGTTTCAATTTTAGAAAACGCGGGAATAGAAATATCTAACCTTTTTGCAACATCTTCCTGGCTCCATGCCTTCTGATGACGCAACAACCTAATTTTTTTGCCTAATGATTTCATGTGTGAGTTAAATAAAGCTAAGGGTTTCGCAATAGTTAATAAAGTTACTAATTTTTTTTTATTTCCAATAATTATTATAATATTTTGTTTTTCAGGTCAATAATATTGATCCCTCCAAAATTCCCCGAACTCATCATTAATAAATTGGTACCAGCCATATTTACTGTTTCCAGCTTGTTTAACAATAGTTCCGGGTCATTAAAAAATATAAGATCGCTCTTTAAAAAAGCGGCCTTTACCGTTTCTGCCGGGTAGGGTTCCATTTTTTTCTGCTCAAAGGTTTTCTTGTCAATAAAAACTATAGCTACGTCGGCTTCATCCATTGTACCTGCATATTGCGATAAAAAATCTTTGTTCAGGCTGCTGAATGTATGTAGTTCAATACAAGCTATCAATTTCCTTCCGGGAAACTGAGTTTTAACTGCCTGTATGGTAGCCAGTAATTTTGACGGCGAGTGCGCGAAATCTTTAAAAATAGCGGCATTGGCATTTTTACCAACCAATTCGAGCCTGCGCGCGGCCCCTTTAAAAGTGGTTATATATTTATAAAAATCTTCAGGCTTAATATCAAGACTTGTGCATACCAACCGCGCGGCTTCCATATTCAACAAGTTGTGTTCGCCAAAAACCTGCAGGGGATATTTCTTACCGCCAAATAATAAGGTTGTAACGCCGTTTTCAATACTATAATTGGGTAAAACATAAGGCTCTTTGGTAATTTCAGAGTTGTCTCTCGCCACTATATCATTTAAAACCGTATCTGTTTTACTGTAAATAAGTTTTCCGCCGGGTTGTATAGTTTCAATAAACAGCTTAAACTGATCTGTATAATTTTGAAACGTAGGGAACACATTGATATGATCCCATGCTATACCGCTTATAACACCAATATTGGCTTTGTAAAGGTGGAACTTGGGCCGCCTGTCAATAGGCGAGGCTAAATACTCGTCGCCTTCAATTATAATAACCGGCGCTTCATTTGTTAACCTTACCATGGTTTCAAAACCTTCCAGCTGCGCCCCCACCAGGTAATCAAAATCTTTTCCGGCAGCCTGCAGCACATGTAATATCATAGAAGTGATAGTGGTTTTGCCGTGGCTTCCCCCTATCACTACCCGCAGCTTATTTTTTGATTGCTCATAAATATACTCGGGATAGGAATATATTTTTATGCCTAACTCCTGTGCCTTAATTAGTTCAGGGTTATCAACGCGGGCGTGCATACCTAGTATTACCGCGTCAATATCCGGTGTTATTTTTTCAGGGTGCCATCCATTTTCTGCAGGCAGCAAACCGTATTTGTTCAGCCGCGAAACCGAAGGTTCAAACAGTACGTCGTCTGATCCGGTTACCGTAAATCCTTTTTTATGCAAAGCAATGGCCAGGTTGTGCATAGCACTGCCGCCAATGGCTATAAAATGTACCCTCATGTAAATTATAATTGCAGCACAAGGTGAAGTGCTTTATCTAATGCAAATAAACACAAAAAACAGCTTTTACGGGCGACTAAGATATTAACACCGGGGGTATTTATTTCAACAGTAATACCGGCACAGCGGCAGTTTCCGCTAATTTATGCGAAACACTGTTATGCAAAATAGATTGGAAAAAACTGTACTTATGGGGTAAAGCTATTACTAACTGCGCGTCATTGTCGGCCGCGAACTGTAAAATACCGTTAATAATATCCGGGTTATTAACGTAATAATATTTCGGGTCGTACTGTTTAAGCATCATGTGCATGGCGGTTTCCTGGGCCATTCTTTCTGCATCACCATCCTGGTGCCTGGTTTCATTATCAATATTTACAATTAACAGCTCAAATTTTTTATTATCGAGTATTTTTTTCAAAGCCTCTAAGGGTATCGTCTCTTTAACTTTATTAAAATCGCAGGCTATAACAACCCGTTTAATTTCCTCAAAATTATAGCCGGGGGGCACAACAATTACCGGCACAGGGCTGGCCTTTGATATGGTTACCACGTGGCTGCCTATCTGCGAATCATCCATACTGCTGTTGCCCTTGCTGCCTAATATAACTACATCGGCATTCCTGTTGATGGTATTTTCAACCACGGCACGCAATAAATGTGAACGGTTTAAATGGGTACTTATTTGAACGCCCGGCCTAACCAGTTTTTTTAACTTTCCCTTTAAATGTTCAAGTTTTTTTATCCTCTCGGCAGCATTTTGCTCTATTTGTTCTTCTCTTAACAATACCATATCCGGATCAGGCAGCATGGTTTCCACCGGCGACACATAATAAGCATTTAATAAAATCAAGTGCTCAACGTTAGTTTGTTTACTTAATCCGGCAGCAAATTCAGCAGCGTGGATAGATGCCTGAGAAAAATCGATAGGGATAAGATAAGTTTTCATATTATTGAAAATGAAGTAGTGTCCATTTGACTTATTTGGTCTAAAAGTTAGTGCAAATATAAATGATAGTGCCTATTATTATGTCAAAATAATAACATCTTGTTATAACATTTAAAAGTAGCCGGAGTTTTTGATAGACTTACTTCACGAACTTAGCAGCTACCCAATCCTTATCCGCTTTATGGATGATATACTTTAAGCCATACTTGCGTGCCTCATCAATGATCATATCCAGGTCGGGCTTTTCATAAAATCCGCTTAAATATATTTCCCCTTCGGGCTTTAAAACCTGGCTATAACGCTGCACCTGGTCAATTAAAATATTGCGGTTAATGTTTGCCAGTATGGTATCGAATTGTTCGGGGGGAATTGCCTCTTTTGATCCGCAAACAGCTTTAATATTACCGATATGGTTGAGCTGCGCGTTCTCCAGCGTACTTTCATAGCATAGCGGGTCATAATCAATAGCGGTTATGGCGACGGCTCCCAATTTGGCAGCCATTATAGATAGTATGCCCGTGCCGCAGCCCATATCTAAAACTTTCTTCCCGGTAAATTCATTTTCCAGCATCAACTGCAGCATCATGGCCGTAGTTTGATGGTGCCCGGTGCCGAAAGCCATTTTGGGATCTATAACAATTTCATACTTAAATTCGGGCCGGGGTTCATGAAAAGTGGCGCGTACAAAAACCTGGCCGCCTATGGTTAATGGTTCAAAATTACTTTCCCATACTTCGTTCCAGTTTTTTTGCGGAATAAGGGTTATATCATAGCTAAAAGTGAACATTTCCCGGTAGGGCAATAATGTTTCCAGCAATCGTTCTTCATCAAAATCAGCAGATGGGATGTAAGCCTTAAATCCAAACTCTACCTCTTCAAATGTATCAAAACCAATTTCGCCCAAAGCGTTGATCAGCAGGTCCTGCTGGTAATCTTCGGAAGTTATGGTAGTGAAAAGAAGTTCGTAGTAGTTCATGTTAAAGATTAGTGGGGTTAGCGGCGTCAGCTTTTTTTAATACTTTCCAGTCTATGAGGAATAGCACCAGGAAGTTAATTATCCAATAAAACAACTGTACCCCTGTCATAAATAAACAGATTTGAACCAGGTGTTTGATCCCTGTCGCTGTATCCCATATCACATAAGCTATGCCAAATGCAAAAGCAAGACAAATTATGACAATTGACGGGAAAATAATTATGGCTGATTTTGGTTTAGCTACTATCCTATCCCATAGCGGCATTACAATTAGCCACTGGGTAAGTAACGCTATTAGTATCTGGCCGGGGGCAAACACCTTATAAAAACTTATTAAGCCGTACACAGAGTCGGTGCCCATCTCGTCAGAGCCATTGACATGATGAAAAACCGGGCTAAATTTCAGGAAGATAGCAAACGCCCAAAAAGCGATTAGAGGAGGTAGTATAACTTTAAAAAACCGTTTCACACCTATATCCTCCGCTACTAATTAACTGTTCTTAATTAAAAACCTTTACGATATCCACAAAATCGCGCGACTTCAGGGATGCGCCGCCGATCAATCCGCCATCAATATCGTGCTGCGCGAATAACTCGGGCGCGTTTGTAGGGTTACAGCTTCCGCCGTACAAAATAGTGGTAGCATCGGCAATTGCCTGGCTGTATTTGGCCGCTATCTCTTTGCGGATAAAATGATGGATTTCTTGCGCCTGGGCCGACGAAGCGGTTACACCCGTACCTATGGCCCAAACCGGTTCGTAAGCAATAACCAGTTTATTGAATTGGGTTTCGTTTAAATGGAAAACACCTTCAGCAAGTTGGCTTTTTATAACATCGAAATGCTTGCCAAGCCCGCGCTCCTGCAAAGTTTCGCCTATGCAGAAGATCGGCTTTAGGTCGTTAGCAAGGGCGGTATCGGTTTTTTTAGCCAGGAGTTCATTGGTTTCCCCAAAATACTGGCGGCGCTCGGAGTGCCCTAAAATAACATACCCGGCACCAACCGATCTGATCATTTTAGCAGAAATTTCACCTGTATAGGCCCCTGATTCTGCCTGGTGGGCGTTTTGCGCGCCTACGGCTATTTTGGCAACGCCTTTGCCCAATTGCACCAAGCTATGCAAATGAATAAACGGACTACAAACCACCACCTGCTGGTTACCGGTCACTTCGTCGTTAACCATATTCACCACTTCCGAAAACAAGCTCAATCCCTCTTTATAATCCAGGTTCATTTTCCAGTTACCGGCAACAATTTTTTTTCTCATGATATGTTAGATGTTGTTTATAGCGATGGGTTTAAAACCCATCGCTATGTTAAAATACTCCTCTATATTCTTCTGTTAATTCAAAAACCTTCTTCAATATTTCCTGCTCGGTTTCATCAAAAGCGCGCGAACGGCGTTCGTAGACCTTTTCGGCGGTTTCAAACATTTTTTTGATGCTGTATACCTCAAAGCCCTGCGCGCCGCCCCAGGCAAAATCGGGCACAAAATTGCGCGGAAAGCCTGAGCCAAAAATATTAGCGCCCACGCCTACAACCGTGCCTGTATTAAACATGGTATTAATGCCGCATTTGGCATGGTCGGCCATTATTAAACCGCAAAATTGCAGGCCCGTTTTACGGAAACGCTGCGTGGTATAATCCCATAATTTAACTTCGGCATAGTTGTTTTTCAGGTTCGAATTATTGCTGTCGGCGCCGATATTACACCATTCGCCCAGCACCGAGTTACCTAAAAAACCATCATGTCCCTTGGATGAATAGCCCCATATTACTGCGTTACTGATCTCGCCCCCAACCCTCGAATACGGGCCTACGGTAGTTGCCCCATATATTTTCGCCCCCATCTTTACCTGCGAATGTTCGCATAAAGCAAACGAACCGCGTATATGGGTGCCTTCCCAAACTTCGGTATGTTTAGCTAAGTAGATGGGGCCATTGGTTGTATTAAAGGTAGAACATTCGGCAATGGCGCCTTCTTCCGCGAAAAAATCGTTACCGATGATGGTATTGGTGGCGCTGATAGCTGCGCTTTTGCGCCCGTTGGTAAGCAGTTTAAAATCCTTTCGCAGTTCTGTATCGTTTTTGCTGAAAATATCTTCGGGGTAAATGACGGTTACGGGCGTATGTTTAAGTTCAACTGTATTTTTATAAACTGTATGCACATCAAAATTAGAGGCATCTTCTTTATTTAGCTTTACGGCAACCAATTGTCCGCCATATTTTAAGGCTTCGTTGCCCTGCAGGTTTTTGATTGCTTCTATCAACGTTTCATCCGGACAAAATGAGCCATTTATAAACAAGTTTCTTTCCTCAATTTTAGTTGGGAACTTGTTTTGAAGCCAGGGTTGCGTGTGCCAGGAATAATCGAGATCAAAATATTTCGCCCACTTTTCGGCAATAGTTAGTATACCAATGCGAATATCAGCAACAGGGCGGGTATAGGTTAAAGGCAGAAGGGTTTGATGCGCGTTATCGTCGAAAAGGATAATTGCCATGGCTCAAAAATAAAAAAGTCTCCCGATACATCAGGAGACTTTCAAATATTTTATTAACAAGCTGATAATTACTTGTTATAACGTGTACGGAACTTATCAATACGGCCCGCGGTATCAACCAGTTTCATTTTACCGGTATAGAACGGATGCGAGGTATGCGAAATTTCTAATTTTACTAACGGATATTCGTTACCGTCTTCCCATTTTACGGTTTCACGGCTGTCGATGCATGATTTAGTGATAAAAGAATAGTCGTTCGACATATCTTTAAATACAACTAATCTATAGTTTGATGGATGCAGATCTTTTTTCATTTTAATACTCCTTCTAAAAGAGGTGCAAATGTAGTAATATGTTTTGAATTTGAAAAAGGTATTTGAAAATTTAAAGATTAAAGATTAGTTAATTGAAGATTAGGGGGTGGACCACCTGGTCCGGGTGGTCCGGGTGGTCCGGCCTGGTCCACCTGGTCCGGGTGAATAAACGGGAATATTTAGGGGGGCTTGGCTCTTGCAAATATTATTTTCTAATCTATTGTAAATCAATAATCTATTCTTACATTTATATAACAAACCAATTTTCAAACCTAAAATTAAACAATTATGGACTCAACAGTTTTATGGATCTTTACCATTGCCGGCTCGGCTTTAACCCTGTTATGCCTTTATGGTGCTTTTAAAGCCGACAGGAAACTTTTCCTATCAGGCTTATGCTACTTTAGTCTTCTTCCTATTATTGGCGAAAGCATGGGCTACAATGCCGACAAAGCATCGGTACACATTATCGTGGTCCTGGTGTTTATTGCACAAATGGTATTAACATTCCCAAACAAAAACGAATACGGTGCCGACAATACCGCCGCGATGAAATTGGCGGGGAAAATAATTTTAGCTGTTCTTATTTTTAATATAGGCGGCATTATTTATATATTTTGTTTACATGCAGGCGTACCCCGGCGGTTCGGCTGTTTCCATATTGCTCAATCATTAGCCTTAATTTATCTTATTTTTAAACGGATGAGCGGTAAGGGCCCTCTTTGGGTTAAACAGTAAAATTTTATAGTTATGCTAAAAGCCTCCTGCTGTAAATAGCAGGAGGCTTTTTATTTTTAAACTGCTTCAGTAAACAAAAACTGCCAACTAAGCCTCCAGCACCCTCGGATCCATGGGGGTTGTAGCGTTATTGTCCAGGTAAATTGGGATATTCATAGTACATTTATTAATAGACTACAAAGATATACATTCTTTTTATTTAAAATCATTCAAAATAGTCACATTAAACTAATAATTTACAATATTTGAACATGAACAAAATAGAACATATCGGCATTGCGGTAAAGGATATACAGCTTTCGGGCAGCCTTTATGAAAAATTGCTGCATACAACCGTCTATAAAACAGAGGATGTAGCCGACGAAGGTGTTACAACCGCCTTTTTACAATGCGGCCCCAATAAGATAGAATTATTGGAGGCCTCATCAGCCGACAGCCCGGTGGCAAAGTTTATAGAAAAGAGGGGAGAAGGCATACATCATATTGCTTTTGAAGTGAATGATA
>JABDBW010000006.1 GCA_013288485.1 Bacteroidota bacterium | reverse complement strand
TGCCTTAGGAGCAATTATAGCATTAACACCTTTGGCATTGGGTATTGGTGCTGGTGCCCAACTCCATCAGCCACTGGCCATTGCCGTTATAGGGGGCTTTTTGGTAGCTTTGCCTTTATTGCTGATCGTATTGCCGAGCATGATGCGTATTATTTATCGTAAAGAAAGCGATGTAAACCCTCACCCGGAAAACAATAACACTGCCGTGTAAGTACAGACTTTATACAGAATTATGGCTGATATTTATCGAAATAAACCTCAAAATAGATAACTTTTAATTTTAATTAATAGATCATGAAAAAACTCCTGTTAACCACTGCCGCTCTGCTTATGATAAGCGTAACATTTGCGCAAACCTATGTATTAGATAAAACCATCCCCTTAACCGGCGATGGGGGATACGATTACCTGTCTATTGATAAGGTAAACAATCGTTTATATGTATCGCACGGCACTATGGTAAATGTTGTAGACCTGGTTACCGAAACCCAGGTTGGTGTGATTGAAAACATGAAAGGCGTACATGGCATAGCTATCGATAATAAAGCAAACCGGGGCTTCATAAGCGATGGCCGGGCAAATGCTGTTGTTGCATTTGATATTAAAACATTAAAAACCATTGCTACTATACCGGTTACTGCGAGCGGCCCTGACGCTATTATTTACGATCCGTTCTCAGACCGTGTTTACAGTTTCAATGGCGAAAGCAAAAACTCATCGGTAGTTGACCCGAATACACTTAAACAAGTAGGCACAATTGACCTGGGCGGCGCGCCCGAATTTGCTGTGAGCGATGGAAAAGGCAAAATATACAATAACCTGGAAGACAAAAATAGCCTGAATGTTATCGACACTAAAACGTTAAAAGTTATTCAAAACTATCCGTTGACTCCTGGTGGTGGCCCTACCGGCATTGCCCTTGATGAAAAAAATAAACGCACATTTTCGGTTTGCCGTGAAAATAAAGGCATGGAGGTGGTTGATATAAATACCGGAAAAGTTGTTGCAACAGTATCTATTGGTTCAGGTGTTGACGCCGTAGCGTATGACCCTGAAACCAGGTTGATATTTTGCTCTAATGGCGACGGCACTACCACCATTATTAAACAGGAATCGCCTGATAAATATAGTGTTATACAAACTTTAGCTACTCAAAACCGTGCTAAAACATTGGCTTTGGATACAAAAACCCATAAAATTTATTTGAGTGTGGCCAACACGGTTGCAGGCAGCCGCCAGGCGGTACCCGGTTCATTCAAAGTATTGGTGTATAAACAACAATAAAAATTTTATAACTAATATTTAAAATTTTATAATTATTATTGGAGAATTGAGTTATATAAGTAGTTTCCCCTGGATTACTTAAAATTAAAGATTTTTCAAAAAATTATATGGCAAAAAGATCCGATTTTATTTATTCGTTAGTAGCAGAACCTCATCGTACCCGTACCAAACAAATTTTAAAACAGTTCCCTAATTTAAGGAACCTGATAGGTAAAAACCCAAATACCATATTTGCTATAATTGGTTTGGTTGGGTTCCAGCTAACTTTAGCGTGGTTTTTACGTGATCAGTCGTGGTGGCTGGTATTCGGCGCCGCCTATTTAATAGGCGCCTTTGCCGATCATGCACTTTTTGTAATGATACATGAGTGTGCTCACCATTTGCTTTTTAAAAATCGTTCGGCTAACCGGTGGGCGGGTATACTGGCTAACATGCCTCAAATTTTTCCAAGTTCAATTTCGTTCGAACGGTACCATATAAAACATCACTCGTTCCAGGGCATACATGAACTTGATGCCGACCTGCCTAATAAATGGGAGGCAAAGCTCATTAACAATTCGTTTTTAGGCAAGGCCTTGTGGCTGATGTTTTACCCGTTTTTTCAAATTTTTCGCTTATCAAGGTTACGCGAGATACAAAAATTTGACGGCTGGATAGCATTGAACTGGGTAATACAAATAGTTTTCACCACAGCAGTAGCTTATTTTTTTGGCTGGCACGCGCTTGCGTTTTTGTTACTTAGTTTTTCATTCTCAGTTGGTTTACATCCGCTGGGCGCGCGCTGGGTACAGGAACATTATTTAACGCATAGCGTTGAACAGGAAACCTATAGTTACTATGGCGGCTTAAATGTGGTGGCCTTTAACGTAGGCTATCATAATGAACATCATGACTTTCCATCAGTCCCATGGAACAAGCTCCCGCAAATAAAGAAAACAGCGCCTGAATACTATGATACTTTGTTTTTTCATAAATCATGGACCAAATTATTTTTCCGTTTCCTGTTTGACAGGGAGATATCATTATTCAACCGGATATTGAGAAAGGAAAGGGGCAAGGTTGCCCTAACTGACGTTTCTAAACCGGATATGGAAATGGTTTTACAGGAAGTATAAATAAAAAAGGAGCCCGGGCTCCTTTTTTATTATATCAATATGAGGTACAACTAACCATAGTACGAAAAACTAAATCATCATTCGGGGCGTTAAATTATTAGCTGGTATTAGTTATATGCCATTTAAGTAATTTTGCATAAACTCTCTGTATCCCGATGAGCCGCGCTAAAAGGTTAAATATTTTCGTCCCGGTAATAATCATCCTGTTTTTTGGGGCCTATGCCCGGCATAGATACCTTAACAGGGAAATTACCATAACCGGCCATTTGCCCGACAAGCAAATGGATGAAATTTCAGGCATAGCGGCATCTAATATTAATAACGATGTATATTATATACATAACGACAGCGGCGATACCAGCCGTTTTTTTGCCATAACACCCGATGGTAAATTGCAGGCCACCATCTACTTTAAAGGTGACCCTAAAGAAGCGCAGGGTGTTCATGATTGCGAAGATATAGCCGCAGGCCCCGGCCCCGGCAGCAAAAAAAGCTATGTTTATGTAGGAGATATCGGCGATAATTATTCGCTCAGGAAATACATAACTATTTACCGGGTGGCAGAGCAAACATCCTGGTTAAACGGAGGATCGGTAAATGCCGATGCCGTACCGCTTCATTTAAAATATCCCGACGGACCAAAAGACGCGGAAACTTTAATGATAGACCCCATAGAAAAACTGATCTATATTGTTTCGAAGCGGCATGATACGGTTAATGTTTACACTACTCCCCTGATTTATAAACCCAATGACACACTTGTTTTAACCCAACGCTGTAAATTGTATTTTGCAGGTATTAAGCCGTTTAAATGGATAACAGCGGGCGATATATCTAAAGACGGGCGCCAGGTATTGTTAAAGAGTTATGAAAAAGTTTATTACTGGAAACGGAACGGGAACGAACACTTATGGCAAACCATGCTAAAGCGACCCGGAGAACTCAATTACCAGGAAGAGAAACAAGGCGAGGCTATAGGTTTTACGCCCGATGGTAAAGGATACTATACTACCAGCGAGGGTGTATATTCGCCTATTTACTATTATAAAATTCCATAAACAACGCTTCATTATTTTCGCTTTATTAAAATAAAACCCTACTTTTAAATAAATAAATTTTGAATTAATATCATGAGAAGAAAAGCTTTTACGACCGCTTTATTGCTGGGTAGTTTTATTGTTTGTTTGGCTGCAATAGCCGATTTATCCGGAAAATGGTCGGGTGTATTAAAAATTGGCGACGGTAATGAATTACCGCTTACCTACGTATTTAAAGTCGACGGTGAAAAGTTAACCGGTGCTATTACATCGCCACAAGGCGAATTACCAATAACTGATGGCAAAGTAACCGGCGCTGACTTCACCTTTAAAATAGATGTTAACGGAACAACCATTGCTAATACAGGAAAATACTATGGCGATTCTACAATTATAAATTCTGATTTTAACGGCCAGAAATTGCATATCAAGCTTTTACGGGCCGATAAGTAAATTCTTTTACTACCACTGCTTATTAATATTGCTTTTCTTCTATTCAGCATATACCTTTGCGCGTATGCTGAATCGCGTTACCGCCATTATTTTACTAGTTGCACTAGTTTCTGCAAATTTCTCCCGTTATTTTGTTTACGCGGGTTTTGAGCTGAACAGGAACTATATTGCAACCAAACTTTGCGAAAACCGCGACAAACCCTGGCTGCATTGCAATGGCCGTTGCTACTTCATGAAAAAAATAAAGCAGGCGCAGGAAAGCGAAAAAAATGATGAGCGCCAATCGCAAAAAAATCTTTTCCAGGAAATTTTCTTTCTTTCAGCTACCAGTATAAAATTCCACACACAACTTTTACGAAAAATAGCAACACCCTACTATTTTGCCATGCTCTCCGTTTCGCAAAACAGCATTTTTCAACCTCCGCGGGCATAGTATTTCTGCGATCCGCAAATACTGTTAATTCTCAAATTTTATTATTAAATGATAGTGATACCCTGCCGGGTATATGCTTGTCATTTTAATTCTTCGTGAAACTATGCCTGTCATTAAAAAACCGGTATTGCTTATTATAGCTATATTAATAAGCCAATTTACCTATGCTCAACACCTGTTTAAAGGAAAAGTAATTGACAATGTTACCCGTCAGCCTGTAGAATACGCCACCGTCAGTTCAACAATACCTGGCAAATCAACTACCACGGACGGGTCGGGTAATTTCCAATTATCATTGCCTGTTGATACCGCCACGCTTTCCATATCTTTCATTGGTTATAGTACTAAACAACTAAAAGCCATAAGCCGCAGCGATATCCTGGTTCAAATAAGTCGCGGCAACATAGATCTGGATGAAGTGCGAATTTCGCCCAACCTTAATAACGCTTCCTTTCATACTTTAAGCGACCTCGACCTAAGCCTGCGTCCCGTTAATTCTTCGCAGGACTTGATGCGTTTGGTGCCGGGCCTGTTTATTGCCCAGCACATGGGCGGCGGTAAAGCCGAACAAATATTTATCCGCGGGTTTGATGCCGATCACGGAACCGACCTCAACATTTCGGTTGATGGATTGCCCGTGAATATGGTATCGCATATCCACGGGCAGGGCTATGCCGACCTGCATTTTCTTATCCCGGAAACTGTTTCAACGTATGATTTTGGCAAGGGACCTTATTATACAGACAAGGGTGATTTTACTACCGCGGGTTATTTAAACTATATGACAAAAGACGCGCTAAACAAAAGCATGGTAAGCCTGGAAGCGGGGCAGTTTAATACCTTCCGTATTGCAGGTGTTATTGATTTGCTTAATGACAAAGCCAAACAAAAAGGCACTAATGCCTATATAGCGGGTGAATATAATTATACCGATGGCCCTTTTGATCTGGCCGAACATTATAAACGGTTTAACCTGTTTGGTAAATTTACCACTATGCTTAATGTTGATAACAGGTTAAGTGTAAGCGCGTCGACTTTCAGCACCGCCTGGAGGGCCTGGGGGGAAATTCCCGAGCGTGCTGTTGCTGCAGGAACAACCGCGGTTGATGATAATGGCGATCCCTATAAGGTTTCGGCCGCTATACCAACTATAGGCCGTTTCGCCGCGATAGACAGTGCCCAGGGCGGAAGAAGTACCCGTACCAACGCCCTTGTTAAGCTGGTTACCGACCTGAAAAATAATCTGATCCTTGAAAACCAATTATACTACACTAATTATACCTTCCTGCTTCATGTAAACTCTACCTTCTTTGCCGATGACGCGGTTAACGGCGATGAAAAACAGCAATATGAAGCCAGGGATATGTTTGGTTATAATGGTAAATTGATAAGACACAGTTACATTGGCAACTTTTTGCTAAATTCTTCATTAGGTTTAAGTACCCGTTTCGACCGGACTTATGCAACCGCCTATAGCGATGTGACCCAACAATACCAATTCCTGGATGATATTAGCAGGGGAGATATCCGGCAAAATAATACCGGAATTTATCTTGACGAAACATTGCAGAACGGCAAATGGCTGCTAAACGCAGGCACGCGGTTAGACTATTTTAATTTCGGTTTTCATGATACTACAAAGACCAGTGTTATAGTAAGTCCGAAAATTAATATTGAATATACTGCCAATCGGGCTGTTCAGTTTTATTTAAAGGCGGGCAAGGGCTTCCACTCCAATAATGCTATAGCGGTTATCGGTAATAATGGGTTGCAAACATTACCGGCAGCGTATGGAGTTGATGCAGGGCTTAACTGGAAACCCGTACCGCATTTATACATCAATGCCGCGTTATGGTACTTGTACCTGCAGCAAGAGTTTATTTATACTGATGATGGTGATATTGCACCCGGAGGCAAAACCCGCAGGCAGGGTATTGATCTTTCGGCGCGCTACGAGATTACTAAGTGGCTGTTTGCCGACCTAAATGTTAACCTGGCCAAATCCAGATTGATTGACAGCGCAAAAAACACCGGTTACCTGCCCCTCGCGCCCACATTTACCAGTACAGGCGGGATAGTCTTTAAATTTAACAACGGCATAAACGGCGGTTTAAGTTACCGCTATATGCATAGCCGCCCCGGCAATAATACTAATACATTGGTAGCCGACGGTTATTATGTAACAGATCTCAAATTAAACTACACCCAAAAACGATATGAATTGGGCCTCAGTATTGAAAACCTGCTCAACACCAAATGGAACGAATTTGAAGCAGAAAGGGTTAGCCGTTTAAAAAACGAAGCCGCCCCGGTTGATCAAATGAGCTTTACCCCCGGCACGCCATTTTTCGCGAAATTGAGGGTAGCAATATTTTTTTGAAAATTTGAAAAATTAAACATGCTTAGTACGCTTTGTTATATCAATTATAGTATTAAAATAATCGCCTTTATTATTTTACTTTCCCGTAACACAAACAACTATACCTTTATCTGCGAATAAAAATTGTTTATATTTAAAAAGAAAGATTAAACAATCTATATTAACTTTTTGTAGAATATAGTCAGCAATATCTTGTAAAATAATACATTTGCCTTAATTAATGGATACGGAGAACAGCATAATACTTCCAATTAAAAGAAAGGCTAAGCCCCAAAAAAGAATTACTTCTTTTTTTATAAGCCTTTTCAATATCAACAAATTTATTCTGCGGTTTTTTAAGGAGGCATTTCTGCCGCCTTATGAGTTCAAAGAGATAATACGGCAATGCTATGAGGTAGGAGTGCGTTCATTCACCTTAATCTCATTAACAGGGTTTATTGTGGGGTTAATATTTACCAAACAATCGCGCCCGTCGCTGGCGCAGTTCGGGGCAAATTCCTGGCTGCCATCGCTGGTATCTATAGCAATTATGCGGGCGCTGGCGCCGCTGGTAACCGCGCTGATAGCCGCCGGCAAGGTAGGCTCAAGCATAGGCGCCGAACTGGGATCCATGCGGGTAACCGAGCAAATTGATGCCATGGAAGTATCGGGCACTAAACCGTTTAAATTTTTAGTGTGTACAAGGGTGCTGGCTACCACGCTTACCATTCCTATTTTAGCTACGTATACGGGGCTCATCGGGCTTTTGGGGGGGTTTATAAATGTTTATACAAACGAGGGTACCACTTACCGCACCTATATGCAGCAGGTTTTTGACCCGTTAACTTTTGTTGATTTTACTGCATCGCTTATAAAATCAATCGTATTTGGTTTTACCATAGGCATTGTAGGTTGTTACCAGGGTTATTACTCTACAAAAGGAACAGAGGGGGTGGGTAAGGCTGCTAACGGAGCTGTAGTAACGGCTATGTTTTTAATATTTATTGAAGAAATTGTTATCGTACAAATAAGCAGCTGGTTTCGCTAATTACAAAATATGGATAAGGGAAAAGCGCCAATAGATTATACCAACGCGGTTATCACTATTAAAGGTTTGAAAAAATCATTTGATGATCAGCATGTGTTGCGCGGTATTGACCTGGAACTTTACCAGGGCGAAAACCTGGTGGTGCTTGGCCGTTCGGGTACAGGTAAATCTGTACTGATAAAAATTATATCGGGATTATTAAAGGCTGATAAAGGCCATGTTGAAGTATTGGGAAAAGATATTGATAAAATAACTGACAAGGAATTACAGGAGCTGCGCATACGTATAGGTTTCTCATTTCAAAACAGCGCCTTGTATGATAGCATGACGGTTCGCAAAAATCTCGAATTTCCGCTGGTGCGTAACCGCCGGAATATTACCCGCCCAGAGATTGATAATGCTGTTGAAACCGTATTGGACGCCGTTGGTTTAGGTAAAACCATTAACCAGATGCCGGCCGAACTTTCGGGAGGGCAACGCAAGCGTATAGGCATTGCGCGTACTTTAATACTCAACCCCGAAATAATGCTGTATGATGAGCCAACAGCCGGGCTCGATCCCATTACCTGTATTGAAATTAATGAATTGATAAACGAAGTGCAGCATCGGTATAAAACTTCATCAATTATTATTACACACGATATGACCTGCGCAAAATCAACCGGCGACAGGATAGCCATGCTGCTCGACGGGCAATTTCAACGCCAGGGAAGTTTTGAAGAAGTGTTTAAAACCAATGACGAAAGGGTAAAACCATTCTTTGATTACAATTTTATACAATAGATTTACACTGAATATATGGATTCATCAGAAAATAAACGTGCAATAATAGTAGGACTTTTTTTAGCCCTCGGATTGATTGTATTTGTTGTTGGCGTTTTCACCTTGGGAAGCCAGTCGAAAAGTTTTTCAAAAAGTATTCACATCAGCTCGGTATTTGATGACGTAGCCGGACTAAAAACCGGGAACGCCGTTTGGTTTTCGGGTGTTAAGGTGGGCAGCATTAACAGCATACACTTTATTGGCCCTTCGCAGGTTGATGTGCGGATGAGCATTGATGCAAGTATACAGCAATACGTACACCGCAACGCCGGAGTGCATATTAGTTCTGATGGGCTTATAGGCAATAAAATTATTGTGATAGACGGCGGCAGCCCGCAGGCGCCGGCGGTACAGGATGGGGATGTATTGCAAACCGAAAAGCTAACATCAACCGATGATATGATGAAGGTATTGCAGCAAAACAACCAGAATTTACTATCTATAACCGGCGATTTTAAACTGCTTAGCCGCAAAATATTGCAGGGAAAAGGTACCGTAGGCGCTTTAATGGCCGATAGCTCGATGGGCGTACAATTGCGCAATTCAATGAATAATTTTGCAAAAGCCAGTGCAAGTTCGGCCCGTATAGCTGATCAATTGGAACGTTTTAGCGCTAAACTCAATACCAAAGGCGGCCTTGCGGATAGATTATTTACCGATACAAGTTTTAACAGCACTTTTAACCGTATCAAATCGGCTGCTAACGAACTGCAAAAATCTGCTGCCAATACCACAGAGGCCACCAATAATTTGAAGAAAGCCAGCGATAAATTTAACCGTACCGACAATGCCATCGGCGTTTTGTTGAATGATCCTAAATCTGCGGCACAAATACAAAGCACCATTAATAATTTGCAGCAAAGCGCCATTAAATTAAATGAGGACCTGGAAGCTGCCCGCAGCAATTTTTTATTAAAGCCTTTCTTTAAAAACAAGGAAAAAGCCAAAGCAGATAGCTTGAAAAAAGCGAATAAAAAGTAGCCCATTCCTCTGTGCATTAGTGCGAGTGGCAGATGATCTAAAACATTTTCCTGTTTTTTAAGTTTAGTGGGTATAGTTCCATCCTGATAATCTCCACATTATGAAAACGGTAACCAAAGCAAAACAAGGCAATAAAAATACCGCTGCAAAAAGAACTCCGGCGCATGAAGAAATAAAGACCGATTTCCCGTTAAGCGAAAAGGATGAGGTAAAGCAGGCGGAAAAGAATTTGAGGGAATCGCAAAAAAAGAATGGCTGATCCCGCTGTTTATTTATAATTTCGGGATAAAGCCATATCGCTATGTCAAAAACCATTCCCGCCATAATCCTGTCGCTTTTATTCCTCGCCGCCTGTGAACCGGCTGTAAAACCTGAAAATTTATATGGTAAATGGAAATACCTAAAAGTGGAAAGCCCTAACGCGAACCCACCCGACACTGTATCAACCTCCGAACTAAAAGAACAAGCACCATATATTCAATTCACCAGAAAGGATAGTTTGCTTATTTATTGGGGCGGGCAGGTACTATCGCATGGTATATTCAGGATAGATGGTCGCAATATTCAATATAAAGAAACCCTACCCGATGGTAAAACAAGAGAATTTCCGTTTTATGTTTCGAAGTTAACCGGTCAGGACCTGGTATTTTCAACACGGGGATCGGATGGGTCGGAAGTTACGGCGGTGAAGGAGTAGTCTGGCTTTCGGTCCACTTTTTTAAAGCGGGTAATTAAAATAACCGGCCACAAAAACATACACTATTTATTAAATCCTAAAACTCCTATCGTTAGCTATTTTCTGTTTATCAGGCATTAGCCACCTATCCCCGTGTTTATTAGCACCTCTATAAAATCATGGCGTATTATTTGATTAATAGTTATTGAACAACATTTTATAAGATACAAGTCATGAAAAAGCTAATAGTTTATACCGGGATAGTAACCGCGATTTTGCTTTCAACCGCAAATTTTACCCGGGCACAGGAACATAAAAAAATGAGTCCGCAAGCTAAAGATGCCATAATTGGCGGTGTAGGCGGCGCGGTTGTGGGCGGCATTATTGGCCATGGTGCAGGCGGCGCTTTAATAGGTGGCGCGGTAGGGGCAGGCGGTGGTTACGTTATTGGCAACGAACACCGCAGGCATAAAGAAAAGGAAAGACGCATAGCCTACAGAAATGCTTACTATCGTAAACACCATCATTATCCAAACGCGTATGTTTATCAACGCAGATAATAATACCTTTTTATTTTATATAAGCCTGCAAGTAGTAATGCTGTGGGCTTATTCTTTTCTCTTTATATTGAAATAAAACCCGTGCGTATTTACATTACTGGTTTAATGGTAAAAGTTTTACTTGCCGTTGCTCTTTTTTGTTTATTACCCGCTGTGCTGATGGCCCAAACCGATAGCATTACGGTAAACCATGTCCCTATTAAAGATACTATTAACAAAACAGACCTGATAGATATTGCCCGGTCTGTTTTTAAATTCAAATTGCGTCCGGTATCTGGTAATGAAAGAAAGAAATTTTACTTTTCGTTATTACCCATTTCATCCACTGGGGCGGCAAACGGAAAAACGCTGGTAACATCAACCACAGCCGGTTTCTATTTGGGCGACCAGCAAACTACCTACTTATCATCTGTTGATTTTGCCCCTTATTTCAATATGAAGGGACGCTATGGCCTGCCTATACATTCAAGCATCTGGCTAAACAATAACGCTTACAATATACAGGGCGATACCCGTTTACTGGTATATCCGCAATATACCTGGGGGCTTGGCGGCGGGCAGCCATCAGATAATAAATTTTTGGTTGATTACCGGTATTTGCGGTTCTATCAGAGCGCGCTTAAGCATATAACATCCAGTTTTTTTGCAGGGATCGGTTATAACCTTGATTACTATTTTGGTATTGAGGACGATAACAGTACCAGCAAAACCTTTAGCCAGTTTACCAATTATAAATACGGCACACAAGCCGGAGAAAATTCATTTTCGTCGGGCCCCAGCGTAAATTTGTTGTACGATACCCGTAATAACCTCATCAATCCAATGCCGGGCTGGTATGCAAATTTAGTTTACCGTTATAGCATGGTGGGTTTAGGCAGCAACAACAACTGGCAGTCGTTATATGTTGATGTGCGTAAATATCTACAGCTTGACCATTCGGAGCGCAAAAATATGCTGGCTTTCTGGACATATTACTGGACGGCCCTTTCGCCCGGAATGCCCTATCTTAACCTGCCGTCTATCGGCATGGACCCTTACCAGCGTTCGGGCCGGGGTATCGATCAAAACCGCTACCGCGGCGAAAACCTGTTTTATTTTGAGAGCGAATACCGTTGCGATATTACCCAGAACGGTTTATTCGGGTTTGTTGTATTTGGCAATATAAACTCTGCCGCGCAGGAAGGTGTTAAACGCTTTCAATACTGGAACCCCGCCGGCGGCGCAGGACTGCGTATTAAATACAACAAAAAATCAGGATCCAACATTTGTATCGATTATGGTTTTAGCAAAGATTATTCATCGCTCATAGTAAACCTTGGGGAGGCTTTTTAGTCTGATAGATATGCTATGGGATTAACTATTTTTCTACAAGAAGCAGTCAATAATTTTTTTACAATATTTAAACGCGGTTATTACCCACAGATACAACTAAATATGAAAAATTAAGTTATTTTTGTTTTATAACAATTTCGAAAAATATTTTCCGATCACATTTTTGTCTTAACAAGATATATTTAATAAACTATTTTTAACCGGTTTCGGAATATTTAATTCTCATAAATGTCAAAACGTATTTTAGTATTAGATGACAATAAAGACATATTGGATGTTGTTCATGAAACACTTACCTATGAACAGTTTGATGTAAAAAGTATATCCGATGGTAATGATGTTATCCCGTTAGTTAAGGAGTTTGTTCCTGATCTTGTAATATTAGACTACCGTGTTGCTGGTGCAAACGGGGGCGAACTTTGCAGGCAAATAAAATCTAATCCTCAATTTAAAAATGTTCCGGTTATTATATTCTCCGCGTATATAAACAATCACGATGAGCTTTATGGTTATGGCTGTGATGCCATTATAAGCAAGCCTTTTGATTTGACAGAACTGGTTGAAAAAGTTAACAATCTTATTTCCTGATCCGTTTATTTTTTTTAAAACAATAAAAACACAGGTGTGTTATCAGTTTTTAGGGCATTTTTTAAAAAGATTTTAAATATTTTACAGCAGCTTCTTTTTTTAATTATAATGCTTACTATTGTTATAACTTAACTAACTAAAACTAACCAAACTAAATGAAAATTTTTATCGCCAAGCTGCCTTACCAATACCAGGAAGCTGACATTACAGAACTATTTGCCACCTATGGCGAAGTGAGTTCTGTTAACCTGATTATGGACCGTGAAACAGGCAGAAGCAAATGTTATGCTTTTGTGGAGATGCCGAATGATGATGAAGCTCAAAATGCGATCACTAATCTGGATGAAAAAGAAATTCTTGACAAGGCTATCGCCGTAAGTCAGGCTAAAGAAAAAACCGAAAGAACCGGTGGCTATAGCGGCGGCGGTGGAGGAGGTGGCGGATACCGTAGCGGTGGCGGTGGTGGCAGCTATCGCGGAGGAAACGGCGGCGGTGGCGGCTATAACAAGGATAAAAGCGGCGGCGGAAGCTATCGCGACCGGGGCAACGGCGGTGGTGGCGGAAGTTATCGCGACAGGGGCAATAACAAAGGAAGCTCTGATTATTGAACTAAAAATATCATAAAGAAAAAGCCTTCCCCTGAATAAAGGAGAAGGCTTTTTTTATATGGTGAATTATGTATTTTTGTATAACAATAATTAATATATGGTTACGATAGATTCAACTTTAGAGGAAATTATGCAATTGGATTTCAATTCCAGGGAGATGCTGTTGGAGATATTACAAAAGAGACAAATAGAAGCTCGTCGAAATGAAATAGCTAAAACTGCCAAACAAAGCCTAAAGGAATATCGCTCAGGGAAATTGCATCCTCAAACTGCCAATGAGGTGATTGAAAAATTAAATGCGCTTTAATAATCCATGCCTATAATTGGCACATACAATAATATATATTAAAAAGGCCCGGAAAATCATCCGGGCCTTTTTTAATTGGAGATATTCACTCATCAGAATTTAAACCCTAAACCAATTTGCCAAACCTGGTTACGGTAATTAGGCACGTAAGTACTTCCGTAATTATCTGTTTGCTCCAGGTCAAGGGTGTACCTCGCGTGCAGGTCGACCGCCCGGTTAAAATCAAAACTAACACCAACAACGCCATCCAAAAATGATTTATGCCCGTTATTATTAGCGTAATACTGTTCGGAACTAACGGTAAAGCCATTGTCGTACGTATTTGTTGTTGATATTAAATAAGATAATTGCGGCCCTATGTATAAATTAGCTATCGGTCCCAATTTAAACTTGGCCAGTAAGGGCACGTCGATAAAATTAGTACGCTGTGTATAGCTTCCGTCCTGTGTAGCGGCAGTATACCCTTTTTCAGAATACAACACTTCGGGAGCGAATGATAACGGATAAATAATAGGAAGATTAAAAGTAATACCCGCGTTAAGCCCCACCAAATTACCAGTAGTATAGCTTGAATTTGAAGAACTTACAGAATTTGAAATGTTTGTGCCAATTTCAAAACCTATAGTAGGTTGGTAAAAATCGCTGTAATCGTTACTCATCGTATTCCTTGGCGAATGATAAAAACGACGCTGCGCGCTCACAGAACCCGCCACCAGCAAGCCTATTGCTAAAAAGAGAATTTTTTTCATAATAGTATAAGTTTTTGTTTAGTAATAATGTTTGTTAGAGCAAAAGTGTTTGCAAAGGTTTAAAGGTTTTTTAAAAACAACGTGTAACAGCTAACAAAACCGGGCGTCTTATGCATTAAAACAGGTAATTTCACTTTTAGATGACACCTCTTTTTTTAGTTGAATTTTTTGAATACTTTTATTTTTTAAACAAATAACATGAAACAAAAATTCTTTATTCTCTGCGCTATGTTGATAGGCGTCGTAACCAACCTGCAAGCGCAAACCGTTATTGCCTGGAAACAGGCCACATCAGGGGGGTATACTTATAAATATGTAACCGGCGACCCTACGCATTCGCGTTTTTATACCTTAAAGAACGGGCTAACGGTTATTTTAAGCCCCACTGCCAAACAACCGCGCATACAGGCATATATCGCTGTTAAAGCGGGGAGCAAAACCGATCCGGACGACCACACGGGCCTGGCGCATTACCTGGAACATATGATGTTTAAAGGAACCGACAAGTTTGGCACAACCGACTGGACAAAAGAAAAACCGATCCTCGACCAGATAGATGCCCTGTATGAGCAATATAATTCAACTAAAGATGAAGCCCAGCGCAAGGAGATATACAAAGAAATTGATAAGGTATCTGGCCAGGCAGCAAAGATCTCTATCGCGAACGAATATGATAAAATGATGGCTTCCATGGGCGGGCAAAACAGCAACGCCTTTACTTCGTTTGAAGAAACAGTATATACGGAAGATATTCCAAGCACTTCGGTCGATAAATTTTTAACTATGCAGGCCGAGCGTTTCCGAAACCCCATACTGCGTATTTTCCATACCGAACTGGAAGCAGTTTATGAGGAAAAAAACCGGGGGCTGGACAATGATGGCAGTAAAGTTTTCGAGGCAACGTTTGGGGCCCTGTTTCAAAACAATAATTATGGCAGGCATACCACCATTGGTACTATTGAACACCTGAAAAACCCCTCGTTAAAGGCGATACGCAAATATTATTACACCTACTATGTGCCTAATAATATGGGTGTTGTTCTTTCGGGCGATTTTAACCCCGACGTAATGATAAAAAAGGTTGCCGCGCATTTTAACTATATGCAGCCAAAACCTGTTCCGCCATATACCTTTGAACCCGAAAAACCCATTACTGCCCCAATTAAACGTGATGTTTACGGCCCAACGCCGGAGAACTTAACCATAGCTTTCCGTTTCCCCGGCGCAAGCACCCGCGACGCACGTTTGCTTGATCTGATGGGTTCCATGCTCACCAATGGCAAGGCTGGTTTGTTTGATCTTGACCTTACTAAAAAACAAAAAATGTTAAGCGCCCGCGCTGTTGATTATACCTTGAAAGACTATAGCGTTTTACAACTAAACGGGACGCCGATAAAAGGGCAATCGCTGGACGAAGTAAGAGACCTGATGCTTGGCGAAATAAGCAAATTAAGAAAAGGTGAATTTTCTGACGACCTGATCACTTCCATAGTAAATAATCAGAAAAAGAGCATTATTGAGCAAAATGAAAGCTACTTAACTAGGGCAAGTAACCTGATGAATGATTTTACCACCGGGGTAGACTGGCGCACAGATGTGGCTACAGTTAGTGAACTTTCAAAGATCACCAAGGCAGAAATTGTAGCTTTTGCAAATAAGTACCTGAACGATAACGATTATGTAATTGTTTATAAGCACCAGGGAGAAGATAAGAATATTATAAAAGTTGAAAAACCGCCTATCACGCCGGTTGAAGTGAATGCCACCGCCCAATCTCCATTCCTGCAGCAAATTAACGCTATGCCATCAAATGCTGTTAAACCTGTTTGGCTGGATTATCAAAAAGACATACAAAGGGCCAAAGCGGGTCATGCTGATGTATTGGCCGTTCAAAATAAGGATAACAGTATTTTCAAACTATACTATCGTTATGACATGGGCAGCTGGAACAACAAGCTATTGCCAATTGCCGCTCAATACATACAATTTTTGGGTACAAAAACAAAAACAGCCGAAGATTTTAGCAAGGCGTTTTATAAACTGGCCTCGTCATACAATATAGCTGCCGGCACTGAAATTACAACCGTGAGCTTTAATGGTTTGCAGGAAAACTTTGGCGCAACAGTAAAGTTGTATGAAGACCTGCTGGCTAATTGCAAGCCTGATGAAGCTGCATTAGCAGGCTTAAAGGCCCGCCTGAAAAAGGCCCGCGAAAATGCAAAGTTAAACAAAACAGCTATAGTACAGGGTTTGGTAAGTTATGCCGAATACGGCCCATCTAACCCGTTTAACAATGTATTAACTGATGCAGAATTAGACGCCATAAAAGCTGATGATTTGGTAAAGATATTGCACGAGCTAAATAATTACAAGCATACGCTGTTATATTATGGACCACAAACTGCTGCGCAAGCTGCCTTATCCTTGTCAAAATTGCATAAAACACCGGCTGTGTTTGCCGCTTATCCGGCGCAAAAACAGTTTACTAAAATAACACCCGACAATAACCGCGTATTATTTGCCAACTACGACCAGGTACAGGCCGAAATTTATTGGGTGCGCAACGAAGGGGCATACGATCCGGCTCAAACCCCCAAAGTTGAATTATTTAATAATTATTTTGGCGGCGGGATGAGTACGGTTGTTTTTCAACAGATCCGCGAATCAAAGGCGCTGGCCTACTCAACTTACGCCTATTATGAAGAACCCGTTAAAAAAGACGACCGTGATTATTTTATAGGATATGTGGGTACCCAGGCCGATAAGTTAAACGAATCAATAAAAGCCATGAACGAGTTACTGGAGGATATGCCCGAATCTGACAAGGGGGTAACTGACGCCAAGGATAATATCCGTAAATCGTTGGAAACGGAGCGGATAACCGAGGAAGGCATTTTATTTGACTACATGGCAGCGCAGCGTAAAGGTTTAAATTACGATGAGCGAAAAAACACCTTTACAACCCTTGACAAAATGGATTTCGCAACCATTAAAAGCTTTCATGACGCGGAATTAAAAGGAAAACCCTACACTTATTGTATTGTAGCATCGGATAAACGCGTTAGCGACGCCGACCTAAAAAAATATGGCGAGCTGATAAAACCCGATATGAAACAATTATTTGGCTATTAATTACTAATAATGTGTTGTAAAACAAGCAGTAATAAAAGTAATGCTAATAGATCAGGGTACGGCTTCTCTTATAAATGTAGTTATTATTAATATTTAGGGCTTAAATTAACATATGGTATGGGAATTGCTGCTATTGCAGTATCTCCTATACCTTTTTTTATAAAAGGCTTAATAAAAACTTAAAGATGCAAAGGATATTAGCTGTAGACGACGATAAAGATATTTTAGAGGTTTTACAATACATACTCGAAGATTCAGGGTACGAAGTAGAAACACTGGCTGATGGCCATTTTTTATTCGAGAGGATAAAAGCGCATCATCCCGACCTGATCATATTAGATATTATGCTGGGCAACATGGATGGGCGCGAATTGTGCCGGGAAGTTAAAGCAAAAAGATCAACCACTGATATTCCGGTTATTTTACTTTCGGCAACACACTATGCTGAAACCCGGAAACAAAATGGCAACCCTGATGATTTTATAGCCAAACCATTTGATATTGATGTATTACTGCTTAGTGTACAAAAACAGTTGGCGGCGTAGTTATTGGTCAATTGTCATTAGTCATTAGTTCAGGTTTTTCCTGGACTTTTTTTATGCCTCTTTGTTGGAACTCCCAATTACAACTGACCAATGACTACCCCAAAAGTTTTCCACACCTATACCATCTATTTTCATACGTGCGTTTAAAAAGTGTTTTCCACACTTTGTTAATTACTATTGTGGATTACAGTTTCGTGTTTAGCTAATTTAGCACCACCATTTGTACGCGCTTTATGATAAAGATCAAATACAGTCTATTTCTCCTCCTTATTTTTTTCTCTTTTAATTTATGCGCACAGCAAAATCCTTCATTTGATATTTATCGCACCTATCACACTGCAAGCGATCTGCTCGACAAAGGCGAATACGTTGCCGCGGCCGGGCAATACCGCCTGGTAATGGCTTCTAAATTAAAAACAAGCAACCAGCCGCAGTTTGAATCGGAATTATCGCTGTTACAGGAAAACGCCCAATATTACGTGGCCCTTTGCTCGCTCGAACTAGGTAACGACGACGCGGAAAGCCTTTTCCTGAAATTTATTAATGAACACCCCGAAAACCCGTTAACCAAACTGGCCTATTTCCAGATCGGTAAATCATATTCAAAAAAAGGGGAATATAAAGAGACTTTGCTATGGTTTAATAAAATAACCGACAACCAGTTAAGCGGAATAGAAAATACCGAGTATAAATTTCGGAAAGGATACGCCTACTTCGCTTTGAATGATTATAAAAACGCACAGCTGTTATTCAGCGAAGTAAAAACCCGGCGCTCTCCTTTTATGGATGACGCTACCTATTATTTTGCCTATATCGCTTACCTTAACCAGGACTACCATTTGGCTTTGGTAAATTTTGAAAAACTTAAAAATTCAAAGAAATACGAAAACAGTTATCCGTACTATATAACTGCCGTGTATTTTTTAGATAAGCGCTATGATGATGTGATCAGCTACGCTATACCTATAATTAATCGTACCCATCAGCAAAATGAAACAGAAATGCTGCGGATAATAGGGGCTTCGTATTTTGCCAAATCTGATTATGATAACGCCGTTAAGTATTACAGCCGGTTTGAGGACCGCGACCTCGGCAAAACCCAAAGTACCCAGGATAGTTACCAGATGGGTTATGCCTACAACAAAATAGGTAACTATGCCAAAGCTGCCGCCGAACTGGAAAAACTGGTTGATCAAAATGACGTTTACGCCCAAAACGGCAGTTATACGCTGGGCGAGGTTTTTCTAAAAATGAACAATAAGCAAAGCGCGCGCAACGCTTTCCTGGTAGCATCGAAATTAACGTTCGACCCCCAGTTGCAGGAAGATGGCTTATATGAATATGCCAAACTATCGTACGAACTTGACTTTAATACCCAGGCGCTCGATGCTACACGCCTGTATTTAAAAAACTACCCCACATCGCTGCGCAGCACTACCGAAATGAAAGTTTTATTGGGCGAAGAATTGCTGAATTCGCGCAATTATAAGGAAGCGGTTGATATACTGGAGCCAATACCAAACAAAACAATGAGCGCGAAGATCGCTTATCAAAAAGTCACCTATTACCGGGGGCTCGAGTTTTATAATGAGCGCGCGTTCGAAAACGCTATTGGCATATTTTTACGTTCGTTAAAAGTTCCGGTTGATACAAAGATCAAGGCATTAACTACCTATTGGATGGCCGAAGCCATGTACGAGGTACGCAAATACGGCGAATCGGTGGATGCTTTCCAAAATTTTTTGCAAATGCCCGAAGCAAGGCAAACCCCCGTATATAATTATGCCAATTATGGTTTGGCTTACGCAGCGTTTTGGGGCCAGAAATATAAAACCGCTGCTGCTTATTTCGAGAAGTTTTTGGATGGCGATGAAAAGGACCAAAATACCATAAACGATGCCATAACCCGCATTGGCGACAGTTATTTTGTATTAAGAAGCTATGAAAATGCTTTGGAGTACTATGATAAAATAATTGAGCGGCATAGCCATGGCGAAGACTACGCCTTGTTTCAGCGGGGAATGATACAGGGTTTGCGGGGCGCGTTAGATACCAAGATAGGCACGATGAATAATGTTTTAAGCAGTTTCCCCAATTCGGATTATGCTGACGACGCTGCCTTTGAAATAGCCTATACCTACTTTTTAAAGAACGATGGCGCTACCGCGAAAGCCGATCTGCAGGCCATGATACAAAAATACCCGCGCAGCAGCTATATACCGCGTGCCATGCTTACCATTGGGCTGATAGATTACAATGCCGGTAATGACGACTTCGCGGTTGAATCATTTAAACAGGTAATAAAAGATTATCCGTCAACCGAGGAAGCCAAACAGGCGCTTAAACAAATTGAAAAAATATATACCGATAAGGGCGACGCGCAAACCTTTATAGCTTACGCGGCTACCACACCCATTGGTAATTATACAGCAGCTGAGCAGGAAAGCATTATGTATACTGCTGCCAATAACCTTTATTTAAGGGGTGAGTGGCAGGGAACGGTATCGGCAGTGAATGCCTACTTTGATAAATTCGCCGTAAAACCTATATATGATAAGCAATCGAGGTTTATACGCGCACAAAGCCTGGTTAACCTGAACAGGCCCGACGAAGCCATTGTTGATTATAATGTAATATTGAACGACTGGACAAGCGCCTATACCGAGCAATCATTGATCAGTATATCCAAACTATATATCGCCCGCAAAAAGTATAATGAGGCGATAGTGTTCCTGAAAAAACTGGAGGTCAACGCGGAGTATAAGGCCGATTATACCTTCGCCATTAATAACCTGCTGCTATGCTACACGCAAATACACATGGCTGATGACGTGCTGAACTATGTAAAACTGGTGAGGCAAAATGAAAAATCGGCACAGGAGGATAAATTTAAAACCGGGCTGTATGCAGGCATGGCTTACCTGCAAAAAGGCGATACCACCGCTGCCGTAAACGAATTTGACTATACCATAACAAACACCAAAACCATAGCCGCTGCCGAGGCGAAATATAATGTAGCCAACATTCAATATTTAAAACACCAGTACAAGGCATCGCAAAAAACCTGCTTCGAAATAACGAAGGATATGTCGAATTATGAATACTGGAACGCTAAAGCCTATATCCTTCTGGCCGATAATTATGTTGGGCTTAAAGATACTTTCCAGGCCAAAGCCACCCTGCAAAGTATAATAGATAATTATAAGGGCGACGATGATATTGTAGCAACAGCCCAACAAAAATTGGATAGGCTGCAGCCGCCCAGGCCAAAAACACAGGGAACAGATGAAATGAAATCAGACTCGACCCTGAATAAAAAACCGGTAAACAAAGGATAATAAGACAGGCACATGAAATTAAAATACACCTATACGCTGCTTACCTTAATCATTGTATTATACTTTGTTCCGGCTAACGCGCAAAACAATACAAAGACCAAAAAGAAGCCCGTCGCTGCTAAAACCGTTAAAAAACAGCCTGCAAAAACTACTGCTAAAAAGCAAACCGATGCAAAAACGCTTGGCGAAGAAGCGGCTAAGGTAAGCAGTAAAGATACCGCTAAGCGTGGCGGGGCAAATGGTAATCCGCAGGATAACGGGAGCCTGTCGGAAGAAATTGTAGTAACAACGGCATATAAACCGGTATTGGCCGACGCGGTAAAGATACGTCGTAACCCCGACCTCGAAGATAAAACACCCTTTAAAGCGCCCTTAAACTATAACCCTTTAGATAAGCGCCTGGAGCGTAACAATGATATTAAACAGTTAGACGCTATGAAGATGCCCGTACAGCCGGATACTTTGCCCTATAATAATTATATAAAGGGCGGCCTGGGTAATTTAAAGACCACCTTTGCCGAAGGCTATTTTGGTAACGGCAAAGATGAGGCCCTGCAGGTGGGGGGCTATTTTAAACACCTGGCACAGCAGGGCACAGCTTATTATAAACAAAATACTAATAAAGACCAGTTAGGTGTATTTGGCAAAAGCATTGGCAATGTTAATACTCTTACCGGGCGCATTGATTATACCAATAGCGGTAATTATTTTTACGGGTATGATAAAACTAACCCGCCAACTGTACTGGATGCGGCACACCAATATTTTAATACCATAAGCGCCGAAGGCGAACTGGCCAAAAACTATAAAGATGTTGAAAATGATTTTACCTATGCCTTAAAATTAAGCGGGTACGCTTTTAGTAACCGGTTTAAGGCCCGGGAAAATAACCTGGTACTTTCGGGTTTTTTAAACCAAACCATTAACCAGTTTTATACGGGGCTAAGCGGCTCGCTTGACCTGAGTACGCAAAAAGACACCTTATACAGCTACAATAACAGCATAATAAGAGTTAATCCTTACATCAAGTTCCAGGGCGATAATTATAAAATTGACGCGGGCCTAAACCTGGTTGATGAATTTGGTTTCAACTCCCGTTTCTCTATTTTTCCGGCCGCCAAACTGGAGTTCCAGGTAATTCCAAAATATGTGCGGCTGTTTGTTGAAGTGAAGGGCGATGTAAATAAATCTTCACTTCGTGATTTCGCGGCGATCAATCCTTTTACGGAACAAAACCTGTCTATCAAAAACTCGGTAGACCGGCTTGACCTGAGCGCGGGCTTAAAAGGTACACTTGCGCCCGGCCTGAGCTTTAAAGCTGATATATTCAGGAACAGCGTGGAGAATATGCCGCTATTTGTAGCCGATTTTATCCCTACAGTTAACCGCTTCACGGTAATTTACGATAATGGCACCGCCCGTGTAAATGGCTTTAACGGCGAACTTGACCTGAAAACATCAGACGACTTTAATATTTTTGGGCGCGTTGAGTTTAAAGATTATCAAATGGCTTCAGAAAAACAGGCCTGGAACCTGCCCAAATTTAAACTGACAGCCGGAACAGCTATCCGCATTAACGATAAGGTAAATATAACCGGCTCATTAGTGTTCCGCGGCGCTACTTACGACCGTATTACCAACCCATTATCCGCCGCGCCAATTTTACCGGTTACTATAGTAAATATCAATTCATTTGCCGATCTGAGTGGAGGCGTTGAATACAAAGCTACCACCAGTATATCCATTTTTGTACAGGCAAACAACCTGTTAAATACAACTAACCAAACCTGGCTGTATTACCCCGATTATGGGTTTAATATATTTGGTGGCGTAGGATTTAAATTTTAGTAATAAGTCTTAAGTCCGAAGCTCTAAGTCAAATAAAAACGACTTCAGGCTCAAGACTCCGAACTTAATACTCTTTGATGTTATGCAATTAACCGTTACTTTTAACGAATGGATGTAGGCTTTTATTTAAGCGAATTGCTGATGCAGCAGGGTGAAGTAAGCCTGCCCGGTTTGGGTTACTTCGTGCGGTCAAGGATGAGCAGTTATTATGATGAAAATGAGGGGAGTTTTTATCCCCCCTACCACCAGGCGCAATTTGAGGAGCGGGCAACAAGCGATGATGCCCTGGCCGAATATATTGCTGGTAAAAAGAATATATCTATAGCATCGGCAGTATATTTCCTTGAAAAATATGCTAACGGTTTAAAACAGGATGCCCTGCAAGCTGAAGTCCCTGTCGGGAACCTGGGCTGGTTTTATACAGGGGATGGCCAGCTCAAATTTAAGCCTGCTGATAAATTGGTTAACGATACCGCTTTTTATGGCCTCGGGGCTGTTAAAATAGGTAAAGCGGGGCCAATAGAAGAAGATGAAGATATCGGGCGCCCGCGGCGCGCGTGGCTGGTAGTGTTGATGCTAGTCATAATTTTTGGGGTCTGCACTTTCGCGTTATACTTATACAGTTACAACCCTGCGGCATTTGATCAGCTAAAATTCTGGGAACACAATACAGCGGTTGTTAATACCGTTAAACCTAAGGCTTTGCCAAAATTGGATACGCCAAAAACAGATACGCTAAAAACCGACAGCGCGGCTGCCAACAAACCAATGGATACAATTGCCAAAGCACAGACACCCATTGAAAAACCAGTACTGCCTGTTACAAACCCCACGGTAACTAAAAAAAATGAGGTAAAAACAGCAATTCCTGATCTCACGGGCACCAGGCATTTTGAAGCTATTGCCGCTACCTGCAGGGATACCACGACAGCCAATAAGATCATAAAAAAATTAAAACTTAAAGGCGTTGAGGCAAAAATTATAACCAATGGCCCTTCACCTGTAATGATATCAATAGGATCGTTTAAAACCGAGAAAGAGGCGCGCGATTTTAGCGTGAAAATGGAAGAATCAGGCAAGGTTACCGGAGAAGTTTACCCACAAGAAATTATACCAAAATAAACCTATATATTAATGCAAGCAACAGACACCGTTAAACACCTCGCCGATACCGCCAACCACGCGGCTCAGCAATTAGCAACCATACCCGCCCAGGACCTCCGCTTTGGCGACCTGATCCTTAAAGGCGGATGGGTAATGCTGCCCATAGGCATTTTGGCCGTTTTGGGCCTGGTCATATTTTTTGAGCGGTATTTTACCATCCGCAAAGCGTCAAAAAACGAATCGAACCTGATGATGCAGGTGCGCGGCAGTATTGTCGCGGGCAACCTCGAATCGGCAATGGCTATTTGCCGCAACAGCAATTCGCCATTGGGCCGTATGCTGCAAAAGGGCCTGCTTCGCATTGGCCGCCCCATTAAAGACATTGAGGGCGCTATTGAAAACGTGGGCAAAATTGAAGTGGCCAAGCTGGAAAAAAACATCGGTATTTTAGGCATTGTAGCGGGCATAGCCCCCATGTTTGGTTTTTTGGGAACCATTGCCGGGGTTATTAAAATATTTTACGACATATCAAAAACCGATAACATCAGCATGGGGGTTATTTCGGGCGGATTGTATGTGAAGATGGTAACATCGGCCGCGGGGTTATTTGTGGGTATTGTAGCCTATGTGGGCTACCATATTTTAAATATGATGGTGGATAAGGTAATATTGAATTTAGAAACCGACGCCATTGATTTTATTGACCTGTTAGAGGAGCCGAGCAAATGAACCTAAGAAAGAAAAAGAGGGGCGTATCTGCCGAAGTGCATACTTCGGCCATGAATGATATTATGTTCTTCCTGCTTTTGTTTTTCCTCATCGCGTCGACCATAACCAATCCCAACGTGATCAAGCTGATGCTGCCCAAATCATCAAGCGGCAAATCGGTATCAAAAAAAACCATTACCGTTTCGGTAACCAAGGACCTGAGGTATTATGTTGACAGAAAAGAGGTAAAAGTAACCGAACTGCAGTCAACCTTATCCGGTTATAAAAAACTGGCAACCGAACTCACCATTATTTTATATGTAGACAGGACTGTAGCCATACAGGATGTGGTGCAGATAATGGATATAGCACAGAAGTTGAATATAAAATTAGTATTAGCGACGGAACCGAAGTAGAACAGTTTGCAGTGGGCAGTTTGCAGTGGGCAGTAACCATTTGCATAAATAACTGCAAACTGCAAACGGATAACTGCAAACTGAATAATGAACTACGAAGAAGAAAATAACTATCCAAAAGCCTTTCTCGCAACGGGGATCATCCTGGCTGTAGTGATGGCTTTATGTTATTTTATTGTGTTTACGAATCCGCCAAAACAGGATGACGGTACGGGCGGTATACTGGTAAATTACGGCACTACGGATGAGGGCATGGGCAAGGATATCTTGAGTACCGAACAGCCATCGGTATCACAAAAAGCTAACCATACGCACCCTGATAAAGTTACTCCCGCGCCCACTACTGACCAAAAAACACAGGTGGATAACAGCGATAAAAAAGTAGTTACCCAAAATACCGAGGATGCTGCCGAAGTTGCCGCGAACTCAAAAAAAACAAGTCCGACGGTAGCCACCCAAACGGTTAAACCCGAAGCTAAGCATGTGCTTAACCAGAACGCTTTGTTTAAGGGCAATACCCCCAATAAGGGCTCGGGCGGCGGCGATGGTACTACCACAACGCCCGGCAACCAGGGAAGCCCCAACGGCTCTATTTTGAGTACCAATTACGGGCCGGGCGGTTCGGGTGGTGGTTTGAGTTTACCTAACTGGCACTTTGTTAACCCGCCCGATGTAAAGAACGAGCACCGTGTACCCGGCGTAGTGGTTATTGATTTTACCATCGACCAAAACGGCAATGTATTAGAGGCCCACTCCAACCGCCAAAAAACCCATGCGGAACTAAACCTGGTACTGAATTGCGAGAACGCCATAAAAAACTCAAAATTTACCTCGTCGGCCCCGGCCACCAGTAACCAAAGAGGTGAGATGTCGTTTATATTTAAGGTGGATTGAAAATTGACGCTGGGTTAACTTATTGATATACAATAGGTACCGGTGTTCACGGTTTTGAGCGTGAACGCCCGTGAACGCTCCGTGAACGCTCGTGAACGCCCGTGAACACTTCTTCTTCGTCCTCCTTATTAAGTGTTATCAGATAACTTTCCCTGAATCACTTAACCCAACTGGAACCGCATAGCGCGATAATACTGACGAATAATTCTCGTTATTCAGAAACAACAAAGAATTAAACATGTTATTATTCAGAAACAACAAAGAATTAAAACTCATCTTGTAAATAAGCTACATTTACCTTAAATTATCCACTCATTTATTAGTGATCCTTCGGAATTGTATTATAAAATAAATCCCCCGCTTTTTATTTGCTACCTGTTGCTATTAATCCCCTTATACGGAACAGCGCAACAACCGGACAGTTTAAAGAGCAGTAAAATTACCCGCGTTAGCGGGCAGGTTACCGATGCTGTTTCGGGCCGGCCACTCCCTTTTATCAGTATCAGCTTTGGCGGCAGCAAATACGGCACCGTCTCGGATAGCCTGGGGCGGTTTAATTTAAGCGCCTGGGGCTTTTATAACCGTATTACGTTTTCGCACGTTGGCTATCAAACCTTTACCAAAACTATTAAACCGGGCCAGGCCAATGAGTTGCAGGTACGCTTAACGATCAGTCAAACCCAGTTAAAGGAAGTTATGGTTACTTCGCGCAGGCGGTACCGGAATAAGGGAAATCCGGCGGTGGAGCTCATCAGGCAAGTTATTAGCCATAAGGAACAAAACCGGATGGAAAGTTCGGCGTACCTGCAATATGACCAGTACGAACGGATCGGGTTATCGCTTTCTAACGTACCCTCGCTATTGATCAACAACCGCTATTTACGAAGCTTTAGCTTTATGCTGGATACCATCGGCAGGGTAAATGAAAGCGCACAAACAACGCTCCCGGTTTATTTCAGTGAAAAGCTATTTAAAAACTATTACCGGGCAAGCCCGTCCAAATCTATACAGGTTTTAACCGCGAAAAAGGAGATCAATGTTATCAAATTTGTGGATACCGTAGGGGTAGACATTTATCTTAACCGGTTCTATGGAAATAATATTGATATCTATTCCAATAATATCTTTATCCTTAACTACCAGTTCCTGAGCCCTATTGCCGACCATGCTCCAGATTTCTACCAGTTTTTTATTACCGACACCATCCAGTATGGCAAAGAAAAACTGGTGGAGGTGAGCTTTACGCCCCGAAACAAAGGCGACCTGCTTTTTGAGGGCCGGTTATTGGTAACCCTTGACGGGCGTTATGCAGTTAAATCGTGTGATTTGAATGTAAATAAACAGATCAATCTCAATTTTATGCGCAACCTGCAGATCAGGCTGGATTTTGAGCCCTATCCCGGCGGGCGCTATTACCTCGCTAAAAGTAATGCAAAAGCTGATTTTGGTGTTCTAAGCAACAAAAGTATAGGTGTTTTGGGCGAACGGACGGTTTTTTATTCTAACTATAAATTAAATGCACCGCTCCCTGACCTTTTTTACGAGGGGAAAAGCGTACAAACCCAACCAAATTCCGATCAGCCGGATACCGCATACTGGCTGCATAAGCGGCCAGATACCCTTTCACCCGCGCAGGCCCGGGTTTATGCCCATATTACCAAACTGGAGGGCATGACTTCCTTTAAAAGGGCTACGTGGATCGCATCGACCCTCGATCACGGGTTTGCCGACCTGGGGCCGGTGCAGGCCGGGCCGATCGGCGATTTTTTTTCTTTTAGTACTGTGGAGGGCGCCCGCTTCCAGCTAGGCGGGAGGACCACACCAAAATTGAATAAAACAGTTTACCTGGAGGGTTACGATGCCTACGGAACAAAGGACAAACAATTTAAATATGAGCTGAGCACCTACATTGCTTTAAACAAGACGCCTTATTACCTTTTCCCTAATGATTATTTTAAAGTTAGTTACGTGTATGATATCAACCTGCCCAGCCAAAATTTTTCTGGTGAGTCACAGTCGGTGCTATCCTCCTTCCAAACCGGCAGGTCGAGCTACTTTTTATATAATCGGGTATTAGCCATAAGTTATGCCAAAGACTTTGAAAATAACTTTTCATATAACCTGACGCTAAAAAACTGGGACCAGCAAGCTGCCGGAACGCTGGTTTACCAGCTTAATGACGCCAACAACACCATTATACCACACTTAACGACCCACGAAATTGACGTGGGCCTGCGCTATGCGCCGCATGAACAGTTTATGCAGGGAACTTTCCGCCGCAGGACTATTGTTGGCCCCTACCCGGTCTTTAATTTGCTGATCAAACAGGGGTCTACCGGTATTGGTAACGGAGGCTATACGTACACCAATATTGGCGCAACTATTGTTAAGCGCTTTTATTTATCACAGTTAGGTTTTGCAGATGTTACCGTACTGGGCGGCATGGTTGTAGGGAAAGTACCCTTTCCGCTGCTGAATATCAGCCCGGCCAACCAATCTATTGTGTATTCGTCCAATTCCTATAATACGATGAATTACCTGGAATTTGTAAGCGATCATTATGCAGGCATCAACCTGACCCAGAGTTTTAATGGTTTTTTTCTGAATAAGATACCCCTGATAAGATACCTTAAATGGCGGGAATACTTGTCGGCGAAAGTTTTATATGGCGGTTTGCGTAACGAAAACAACCCGCTGTATACAACGGGTTTATACCAATTCCCGGCAAGTTCAAATGGCACTTACTCATTAAGTAATACCCCCTATATAGAGGCCGGGGCCGGCATTGGGAATATTTTTAAATTCTGTCGCCTGGATGTGATCAAAAGATTTAATTATCTGGACCACCCCGGCGCTGCGCCCTATGCGATCAAGTTTGGCTTTTACGTCGAACTTTAACATAGCTTAGCCCCTGTATCGTCAATGATTTTTTTAACACCGTTTTCGTAACCGCGGGCGTTCATACCCTTTATCCCCAAATTTTTACATCCTAACAATTAGCATAACTCAATTATTATAATAATTTTGTATACAAAATACAAAACCAATAACACCTAAAAATTATGAAGTTAAAAATAGCGCTGTCGTTTGCTGTCACGATGGTTACCGGTATACTGTTATGCCTTACTGTACAGGGCGCCACCATCATTGCCGCTACGGGCTATGCCAACTCGCGCATGGTAAACTATGCCTTAAAAAAGTTGGATGAAGCTTCTACAGTTACCGGCAATAGCCTGGTAAAAAAAGCGATGAGTTATAAAACAATGGCCAATGTAATGGTGTTAGGGCAAACCGATGGGCTTGCCTTTAGATACCTGCCTGCTGGCGAAAAGCCATTAATAGCGGAAGGTTTCCGTATTATCCGTGATGGCGCAAGGGTGGTGGTTATTGGCGCTGATGAAAAGGGGGCCATGTATGGCACGCTTGATGTTGCCGAGCAGCTAAAAGCCAACGGCGGTAACCTGCAACTGGTAAAAGAAAAAAAAGAAGAGCCGCGTTTAAGGTTCAGGGGCATTAAATTTAATTTGCCTTTTGTGGCCTACCGGTCGAGCATATCACTTACCCAGCAGGATTATGTGATACGCGACCCTAAATTTTGGGAAACTTTTTTAGATATGATGGCGGCCAACCGCTACAATGTGTTATCGTTATGGAGCCTGCACCCTTATCATTATATGATACGGGCCAAAAACTTCCCTGAGGCTTGTCCGTTTGATGATGTGGAACTGCTGGCCATGAAACAGTTTTGGACAAACCTTTTTAAAATGGCGCACGACCGCGGCATAGAAACCTATATTATCAACTGGAACACCTTTGTATCGCCAAGCTTTGCTTTGGCGCATAAAAAAGACGGCGTGATTCAATACTCGGTGACACCTGCATTTGGCGGCAACCAGGACACTACCAAATTAGTGGAGCAATATACCCGCGAAACACTCACCCAGGTAATTAATGAATACCCCGACCTTGACGGCCTGGGCATAACCATTGGCGAGGGCATGGGAGGCCGTACGCCGCAGCAACGCCGCGACTGGCTCGACCGCACTATATTTGCCGGCATGAAAGCCGCTAACCGAAAAATAAAATTCGTTTACCGCGCGCCGCTTTCGGCCAATACAGGGTCGGGTGGCAGTACGAGCGAGGATAACGATATTGCCTCGCGTAAGCATGTGGAGAGCCTGGATGTTACCGATGCCTTTGTGGAGTTTAAATATAACTGGAGCCACGGGCACTCGTCGCCCAAACTGTTTATGGTACATGGAGGTAAACTCACTGATAAATATTATAACCCGTTCCCCACCAAATACAAATATGTGTGGACGGTGCGCAACGAGGATTTTTACCGCCTGCGCTGGGGTAACAGCGATTTTATACGCGAGTTTATTAAAAACAACGGGGAGGCCTATGTGGCCGGTTGTTTTATTGGCAGCGAGATATTTACGCCCGCGCTGGATTATACCAGTTTATCGGGCCCTTTTAAAACATGGGATTATCATTTTCAGCGCCAATGGCTATGGTATGCCATGTGGGGCCGTTTGATGTATGATGATAAAACTCCCGATGCCACTTTCGAGCAAATGCTGGCCGCCAAATATGGTAAGGGCACCGGGCCCGCCGCACTGCAGGCGTGGAAAATAGCTACTAATAATCAATTGAAATTCGCTTCTTTCCACTCAGGTACGGCTGACGCGCAACTGTATACAGAAGGTTTCTGCGACTGGGCGCCTGATAAGCCCGTTAGGTTGTTTGATATCAATAACATTATCACCCACCCGGTACTGGATTCAACCCTGTACGTTAATATACACGATTGGGAAACTGCCGGCGAAAAAACAAGGCCGGGCAAAATGTCGCCCCTTCAATTAGCTGCGGAGTTGGATAAGGACAACGCGAAATTGTTTACCCTCATCACCCAGCTAAAGGCAAAAGGGTTAAGCCCCGGCGCGGCAGTTGAGGTGAACGATATGCTGGCCTGGTACTGGTTCGGCAGATATTTTGCCGATAAGTTAAAGGCGGGCGTTGCCGTGGCGCGTTACCGTTATAAAGGTAAGGATGAACGCCAGCAGGCGGTTGCGTACCTGAAACAATGTTCGTCGCATTGGGCCAATTATGCCGGCGCGGTAGCAAAATATAATAAAGAATCGTTCCAGTTTATTATCATCAGCGGGTTGTTCTCTTTAAAGAGTATGCAGCCGCAGGTTGACCATGATATAGAACTGGCTATGGGCCCCGCGCCTTCAACAAAAACTAAGTAACCCTACACCAATTTAACCTGTTATGAACCGATTACTCAAAATTTGCCTGGTATTAGTTGCCGCCGTTACGCTGATGAGCGCCCGCGCGCCGCAAAAAGTTAACGTTGTGTACGATAAAACAATTCCGCAGCTGCAGTTTGGCGTGCAGGAATTTAAGAATGCCTTTAAAATGGCTAACCTGCAATATTCTGCAAGCCCGGCAGGGGCTGTTGTGGTTACGTTCGTGCTGGATAAGTCGTTAGGGGCAGAGGCGTATAAAATTACACAAACCAATAAGGCAATCAGGGTAAGGGGAGGTGATGCAAGGGGATTGATGTATGCCGGGCTGGCGCTTGCGGATAACCTGGAGGCCGGGAAGGACCTGCTTAAAACCGGGACCATAGAAGGAAAACCTTATATGCCTTACCGCGGGATAAAATTCAACATTCCGCTCGACGCGCGTACGCCAAGCTATGACGATACCGGCGATGCCGCCCAAATGAACATTGAAACCATGTGGGAGTTTGATTTCTGGAAAAACTATCTCGATAACATGGCGCGTTACCGCTATAACCTGCTTACTTTATGGAATTTGCACCCGTACCCATCAATGGTGAAGGTGCCGGGCTATGAGGATGTGGCACTGAATGATGTGGACGTGTATACCGGCACCATAAATTCTAAAACCGATATGCGCTGGAAAAAAGAAGGCATACAGGACCCTGCCCACCTGCGCGTGGTTAAAAAAATGACCATCGACGAAAAGATCGCCTTCTGGAAAAAGGTATTTAAATATGCTGATGACAGGGGCATCGATATACACCTGTACCACTGGAACGTTTTTGTAAGCGGCGCCGAGGGCAAGCATGGCATAGAAACCCGCCAGGACTCACCCGAAACTATTGACTATTTGCGTAAAAGCGTGAAACAGTTTATGCTCACTTATCCCACCGTAAAAGGTATTGGCGTAACCGCCGGGGAGAATGCAAAAAACAATATAAAAGGAGAGTACTCTATTGAGAGTTTTATTTGGAAAACGTATGGTAAGGGAATTATGGATGCTAAAGCCATCAATCCTAATATAAAATGCACCTTTATTTTCAGGCAGCATGAAAGTGATATGAACCTGATAAGTACCGCATTTAAAGATTATGTGGGCCCTTTTGATACCGAATTTAAATATGCCCGTGCGCGTATGTTCAGCAGCGAAAAACCTACCTGGTTTGATAAGATATATAAAGATGAGGTGGTTGACCATAAAATTAAGGTGTGGATGAATGTACGCAATGATGATATTTTTACCTTCCGCTGGGGTAAGCCCGACTATGCCGACGCGTTCATTAAAAATATGCCTAAGGATTTGATGGCAGGGTATTTCTGGGGGCCTGACGGTTATATTTATGGCCGCGATTTTCATAGCAAGGACGAGAATGTGCCTAAATATGAAATTGATAAGCAATGGTACTTATTTATGATATGGGGCATGGCGGGTTATAATCCCGATTTGCCGGAATCGTACTATATTGATAAGATAGCCGAACACTTCAAGGGCGCGGATGCCAAAGCGATATATACTACCTGGAACGCTACATCGGATGTGATCGAATGGATTGATAAGATACATTACCGCCAAAACGACGCCGAATTTTTGCCCGAGGGAAGCTTTGATATTACCCGCTTTAAAGACCTGAACGCCATTGCCCGCAACGATTGTATGCCCGACCAGGGCGTAACCGCTATTGGTGATTTTGCCCAAAAAGGAAAAGTTGCCGGCGAACTTACCCCTTTTGAAGTTGCTGATAAACTGGAAGAAGCCTCAAAAACGTTATTGGCAGGGGCGGCCGGGATAGGTGACAATAACAACCCTGAACTAAAACAAACGCTTGGCGATTTTAAAGCGATGGGCTATATGGCCGATTATTACGCGCATAAAGTAAAGGCGGCTACTTATATGGCCCAATATCGGTTTGCCGGTGATGAAAAGAATAAGGCTCAGGCCGTTGCCGAAGCGGAAGCCGAAGTGAATTCATGGATAAACTATGCCGCGGCGGCATCGGCGCAATACAAGCCCCAACTTTTTGCCCGCACCCAATACCTTGACTGGAACGCAGAGACCGACCTTGTAAAACAGGATGTGAACATTGCCAAAAACGCCCAAAAAGGCGAACCGGTTGCCGTAGCCGCATCCAATAAATTATGGGAAAAGGATAAGAAGAAATTGTAAAAAGAGATTATTAGGGTGACACCCTTTTTTATTTACACGTCTACTTTTGCGTATAGCGCAATTTTTCGGTACAGCTCATTGGGGTTAAATGGCTTGCTTATGTAATCGTTCATACCTACAATAAAGGCCTGATCCTTAATATCAAGCATAGCCGACGCGGTAAGGGCAATAATAGGCAGCTTCTTGAATTTTTCGCCGGGTAGTTTCCTGATCTCTACGGTAGTTTCGTAGCCATCCATTTCGGGCATTTGCAGGTCCATCAAAACCATGTGGTAATCGTTGGTTTGAACCAGTGTAAGGGCAATCTCGCCGTTTTCGGCTACATCACATTCAATATCCCATAGCTTCATATATTGTTTAGCCAATATCACATTGATCTGGTTATCTTCAGCAATTAACAGCTTAACTCCTTTTAAGCTTTTGGTTTCCGGCTGAATGATATCATAGCCGTTTTTTTCAAATTGCTTATCGCTGTTTTTCATTTTAAGGCTGAAATAAAATACCGAGCCTTTGCCCAATTCGCTTTTTACGTTGATCTCGCTATCCATCAACTCCAGCAATTTTTTGGTTATTGTTAACCCTAAACCGGTACCGCCAAACTTGCGGGTAGTATCAGAGCTTGCCTGCGTAAAACTCTCAAATATATTGGTCAGTTTATCTTCGCCTATACCTATGCCGGTATCAGCCACTTCAAAATCAATAATGGTATATTCAACTGTTTTTTTGTTGAGCGAGGCCGTAATGGTAACCTTACCATCCTTAGTAAATTTTACCGCGTTGCTTATTAAATTGGTCAATATTTGGCCCAGCCTTACCGGGTCGCCTTTTATGGCGTTTGGCAGTTCCTGGTCTATCAGCAATTTAAGTTGAATGTCTTTTTCGTTTGCTTTTTGCAGCAGCGCCAGCCTGATATTGCTTACCAACTCCTTTATGCTAAAATCAGCCTCTTCAAATTCAACCCTGCCGGCTTCAATTTTGCTAAAATCCAATATGTCATTGATCAGCACCAACAGGTTCTCGGCCGAGAATTTTAACATTTTCAGGTACTCCATTTGCTCCTCGCGCGGTTCAAGCTGCAAAAGCAAATGAGTAAAACCAATTACAGCGTTCATTGGCGTTCTTATCTCATGGCTCATGGTTGAGAGGAAATGCGATTTTGTTAACGCCGCCTTTTCGGCCACATCTTTTGATTCGATGAGTTGTTGTTCCAGCTCTTTGGCCTTTTCTATTTGAAGTTGTAAGAACCTTATAATATCTATCAGGTCGTCATCCGACCCTTCGATATCTGATTTGGCGCCCGGCGATAAAGCGCTTATGGCCTTTTTTATTTCTGAAATAGATTGTTGCTTTATTTCGTTCTCCTTTAGCAGGAAATTGTTAACCTCCTGGTATTCGCGTTCGCTTATAGTAAAAGCATGTTCTGATAACTTTTTTGACTTCTCAAACGAATTGTATGAATTACTAACACTCTCCAAAAAATTCTGCATCACCTCATCTTCCAGGTATTTATCCGGGATAAATTTTATGATCTGCTTATTTAATATACTGTGATATTCCATACCGGACGACCGCTTATTTCTAAAGTTCTGTAAAAGTAGTAATGGTCATGGTTTGATTGTGCAATTCACATTGGGTGCTTTCGCTAAACGGTGAAATTTCGCCATAACTATAAAAACCTGTAATGGCAGTATCAGCGCCCAATATTTCTTTTGCAGCTTCCAATTCTTCATAAGTTCTTTCCTGCAAGATCAGTTTGCGCCCAACGCAGCTAATTAATATGGCCAGGCCGGGGCTGTTATTTTTGAGACTGTTAAACGAATTAGTTGCCGCTTTAGACGACGCGTCAATAATTTTATCAAAGTTGGCCTTCATTAATCTTACTTTGCCTCCCTCGGGAAGATTGCCTGCGAAGGTCATTGATTTTTCTTCCTCATTAATGCTTAAAATAGTACGGACAAGGTTTTTGTCGCCACCATTTACACGTAAAGATAATGGAAAAAGCAACGCCGAGCCGGGTAATTCATCTACGTATTCGCCCAGGTATTCTTTATAAAGGTCGAGTGCGTTTTTATGATCTATTTCATACAAAACATTTTTGTCAGACCGGGTAATGGTGCGTTCCTGCCCAAACTCATCCCAACCGCCCAATGAGCCATGGCCTATCAGTATATCTTTGCCATAAAATCCAATGGCCGATACATTTCCCTGCGCGGGTATTTCGTTTACCCCGGTGAATGTTTTTTCGAACCGGGCAGCATCGCCGGCTAAGCCACCGGTTACTGGCACGTTATGTTTATTATTCTTATTAAGTCCACTAACCAGTTCGCTGCCATTAATAAATGTACCATCGGATATAACAAATACACAATTCAGGTCATCGCCCGATAGTTGGTCCATTAAAAAACGCCCTGTTTCAAAACTGTTGCTATGCCGTTTTATATTAGTTTTAACCGTGCGCACATTGGTTTTTTCAAATTCGATAGCTGTAACTACCGCGCTGTTATCAAATACCGAATCGCCCAGGATCTCGCCCGATGTAGAGGAAAATATAATATCGGCATTTGAGTATAACGATTTTAAGTGCTGATATATTTCGGGTTTAACAATGCTGTCTGATGATCCGAAAACCAATACCAGCTGGCATTTACCAGCATTTAATTCAGAAGGGTAGTCTTTCCAGGCTCCATTCACAAAATGATGTTGTTTGGTTCTCATTGTTAAGTAAGTCAATAGTTAGGGATACGTAAAACTAAATAAAAATATAGTTTTAACTAATTGTAATTTATACGTGAATAAAACAATTATGGTTGGTCGTGCCGGCTAACCTATTAATATTAAATATTTTTCATAAAATATTTAATATTAATAGGGGGGTGAAATGATTAATTATTATTTTTAACTTTAGTAATTAAGTGAATTTTATAGCCATCCTAATTAGCTATTGTCATGATAAATATTTCTAAATGGTATGGTATAGTTATTTTAATAACTATGCTTTCCACCCAAAACTCATTTGGCCAAACCCATAGCCGGGGTTTAGATTTTAATGATGCGGCATACGCTACGGCCCCCAAAAAAGCAAAACTTACCCGCGCGCTTGATGTGCTGCCTGCCAAAGCTTCAATAAAGCAGTTCGCGCCTTTCCCTAAAACCCAGGATCAATACGGTACTTGCGCCGCGTGGGCATCAGCTTATTGTGGCCGTACCATGGTTGATGCGATAAAAAATAACTGGACAGACCGAAACCTGATCACCAAAAATGCATATTCCCCTGCTTTTTTGTTCCGCTTGTTAAGGCCCGATGACCCTGCCTGTGCGGGAGGCTCAGATATTCAGTTCGCTTTTGAGCTGATGAAGAATAAAGGGAGCATCCCTTTTACCAGCCTTCCTCTATTATGTGTGCCCGCTGTGGCCGCTGCCCAGTTAGATCTGGCATCGGCCTCAAAAATTAAAGATTACGCGCGCTTGTTCGATATTTATTCGGGCGATAATATTAAGGTACAGGCGGTAAAGAAATCTATTTCCGAAAAAAAACCCGTTGTAATAGGCATGCTTTGCCCGCCATCATTTGATTATGCACGAGATTGCTGGCAGCCCACCGAACAGCCGTTAACCACCTATGGCGGCCACGCGATGTGTATTGTAGGTTATGACGACGCGCAATATGGCGGCGCTTTTGAAGTTCAAAACAGCTGGGGGCCTAACTGGGGCAACCAGGGCTACATTTGGATAAAATACACTGATATGGCCAAATTTGTGAAATACGCCTATGAGTTTGTTGACCTCCCTGACCCTAAACCTAATGTGCCCGACCTTTCGGGTTCGCTAAGGCTGGTGCTTTCAACCGGTAGGGATATGCCCGCAAACCTGCTTGTTTCAACCAGGGGGCTTAAAATTGTTGCCGCCGATAAACCTGTGAAGCAAACACCTGAACCGCTAACCATTTATCAAACGGCGAGCACCTATACTTCGGGCACTAATTTTCGTATTTATATCGCTAACGACGCGCCGGCATACGTATATGCTATCAGTTCTGACCTTACCAACGCGGTTACCAAAATATTTCCGTATGCCGACGGCATAAGCGCAGCATTAAACTATAAAAAGAATGATGTTGCCCTGCCTGATGAAGACCATTACATACAGTTTGATAATGTAGCCGGAAAAGATTTTTTATGTGTACTGTACAGCAAAAACGAACTGAATATTAATGACCTTATAACCAAAATAGGCACACAAACCGGCACGTTTAACGAACGGGTATTTGGCGCGCTGGGCGAGCGCATGGTTGATCCGAAAAATGTTAAGTTTGATAGTGACAAGATCAAATTTTCAGGTAGCAGCACCGATAAACAGGATGTTGTTGCCCTGATGGTTGAACTCGATCATAAATAAGCATAATATGAATAAGGTTTTTACACAAGCGGTTTTTATATTGATGTGTTTACTGCTGTGCGGCATCGTTAACGCGCAGAGTTTAATTTATTACAATGCTTTTAGTAAAGGCGAGTCTACATGGGGAAACTATGATGATGCAACAAGCAATGCGCGGATAGAAGGAGGTAAATACATACTTACCCATAAATTGCATAGCTCAACAGTAATGGCACCCGAAATAAAAGTGGACTACAGCCGAAATTTTGCCATACAAACTGTTTTAACCCCTGTGGGCGGCCAAAGCCGCTACGCTGCAGGGATAACGTTTTTTGGGAAAGATTATAGTAATTTATATTATTTCGGCATTGCCGCGGGCCAGTTCCTGGTAGGCAAGTTTGAAAACGGGGCCAATGTTACGCTGGTAAACTGGACACCATCTGCCGCCATAGCAACCGGTAACGCGCCAAATAAGCTGCGTGTTGAAAAGCTGGAGAGCAGCATAAAGTTTTATATAAACGATACCTTGGTTAAAGAGATACCCCTGTTGCCGCCTTTTGGAAGCAAATTCGGCCCGGTAGTTATGGAGCAGCAGTCGGTGGCGTTTGATTATATGAAACTGGCTTATTTAGCTGATCCTTCTGTGCAAACAGCAACTGTGGAGCCCATAAGCAAATCGATCATTGAAACGGCTTACCATACCGATTTTACTAAGGATGATGCGAACCAATGGGTTTTAGCGCCAGCCGATTCATTAACAACCACTATTACCGATGGTCATTTTAAAATGGTGCGCATAGCTCGGTCGGGATATAACGTTTCAGTAACAGCGCCCACGCTAAAGGTGGATATGAAGCGCGATTACCTGGTAGAAACTGAGGCGATACATTATGGAGGCGCGCAAAACTTTGGTTACGGACTGGAGTTTGCCGGTGACGAAAACCGCGTTTATCATTTCTGGATAGGCTGCACCGGCTATTATTATATCGGGTATAACGATCAAAAAGGGTATTATACCATTCTTGCCTGGACATACTCTGACGCGATCAAAAAAGGTGACCTTGTAAAAAACAAACTGGGCATTCTGCATAAAAATGGGCAGCTCAATTTTTATATTAACGATCAGCTGGTAACCTCGCACCCCGAGATAGAGTTTACCGGGTACAGGTTTGGTTTTGGCGTTTGCGCCAATCAAAATGTGGGATTTAAATATTTGACGTTTGGTTATACCGATAAAGCGCCCGCACCCCAGGTAATAACCCAAAATGATGTTACTCCGCCCGAAATATATATTACCTCGCCCGAAGTTACGCGCGGGTTAAAAGTAGTACAAAACAGCGATGTGCTGCATGTTGCCGGTATAGCTAAAGATGCCAGCGGCATATTTTCGGTAGTAGTAAACGGCATACAGGCCGCGGTTGATAAGGCCGGTAATTTTACGGTTGACGTTCCAATGGCCATAGGTGATAACCCCTTGATGGTGATGGCTACCGATATGAATATGAATAAGGGCACTTACAGCTTTCATATCGTTCGTAATAATATATCGGCAGCCACGCAGGCAACCATACAGCAAAGCGCGGCGCAGGGGAAATACTATGCCCTGTTAATCGGCGTACAGGATTATAAGGACCAAACCATACCTAGTTTGGAGGGCCCGGTTAGCGACGCGACCACCTTGCTTAAATCGCTTACCGGTAACTATACCTTTGCCCCCGAGAATGTAACTGCTTTAAATAATGCAACACGTGAACAGTTTTTCCACGCGCTGGATGATCTGTCGAACAAAATTAAACCCGAGGATAATCTGCTGATATTTTATGCCGGGCATGGATATTATGATGAGGCGCATTTACAGGGCTACTGGTACCCTGCCGACGCGGTGCTTAAACGCAGGGATACCTGGATATCAAACGCCGACCTAATAGACTATATAACCGCCATAAAATCAAAACATACCTTATTGATAAGCGATGCCTGTTTTTCGGGGAGCATATTTAAAACCAGGGGCATTGATATAGCACCCAAGGATATACAGGAACTGTATAAACTGCCCAGCCGCAAAGCCATGACCAGCGGCGCTATGAAGGAAGTACCAGATAAAAGCGTTTTTATAGAATACCTGGTAAAGCGCCTTAATCAAAATACAGATAACTTTTTACCTGCTGAACAGTTGTTTGCCAGCTTTAAGGCCGCGGTAATAAACAACAGCCCCAATGGGCAGGTACCCCAGTTTGGCGAGATCAGGGAGGCAGGCGATGAGGGGGGAGATTTTATTTTTATTAGGAAGCAGTAGGTGTATCTATACAACGCAAAAGCAAAATTTCATAACCTTAAGACATTAATAATTCTTATCGGGATAGTAAGGGATCAAAAATAAATTTGATATTTATCCGGTTAAATTAAATCAATGTCCATACCAAAAAACAATATAGCTGTAATAACAGGAGGTGCATCTGGCTTAGGGCTGGCTGCTGCTAAAAAGTTTGTTGAGCAAAACATAAAAACCATCATTATAGGCCGCAACGAAGAAAACCTTGCTAAAACTGCCGATGAATTAGGCGACCTGTGCAGTTACAAGGTATTCGACCTGAATAATTTAAGCAGCATCCCGCAATTGATAAACGATATTGTGCTGGAATATGGAACAATAGATATACTGGTAAACAATGCCGGTATTAACCTGAAAAAGCATTTCACCGATGTAACCGACGAAGAATTTCAACAGGTTATTCAAACTAACTTAAATTCGGTTTTCGCCATCAGCCGCGAGGCGGCCAAAGTAATGATAGCTAACGGTGAAGGCTGTATCATCAATATCAGCTCAATGGCCGCGCAATATGGCATACCCTATGTAATTGCCTATACTGCCGCCAAAACAGGCATTGAGGGCATAACAAAGGCTATGGCTGTTGAGTTGTCGCCAAAAGGTATACGGGTAAATTGCGTGGCGCCGGGTTTTATAAAAACCAATATGTCGGCAAAAGCATTGGATAATGACCCGGAACGAAAGCAAAAAGTATTATCACGTACCCCCATGGGTAAGTTAGGTGAGCCGGAAGATGTAGCGGAAGCAATATTTTTCCTGGCGTCTGACGCGGCCAAATATATTACAGGCGTAGTTTTACCGGTTGACGGTGGTAACTCAATAGGCTTTTAACCGGGGCATTGAATTACTTGGGTTTATTCTGGTTTGGGTTAACCACGGGCGGGGTAGAGGTTATTTCACCAAATTCGTTTACATAAGCCATCATGCTGTCCAGGTCGCTGCTTCCGGGGTTATCTTTGCGTTCCTGTTTGCGCTGGGCTTTGTCTTCTTTTTTTTTCTGGCGGTTCTTTTCCAGTTGTTTCTTCATAAAGGTTGCTTGCGATTTAGCCATAAATTATATTGGGTTAAGTGAATATTGTTATAAATAAAAAGCACCCCGATTGATCGGGGTGCCTTACGATCAACTTATAGAGATTTTTTAAATTACCTTTACATTTACCGCGTTAAGGCCTTTTTTGCCTTCTTCCAGATCAAACGATACTTTGTCGTTTTCACGAATTTCATCGATCAATCCTGTAGAGTGTACAAAAACATCGCTTCTGTCATTACTCTGTGAAATGAATCCAAAACCTTTTTCGGAATTGAAAAACTTTACTGTTCCTTCTTTTTGCATTATAATTTTTAAATAAGTGTGCAAGGTAGGCATATATACTGGTATATCGCTCTTTTCGCCCTACTTTAAATTCAGGGCCGCACATTTATATTCAAATAACTGCCTTTATTCCATAAACAATGCATACCTTTAAGCACTTCTCTAAAAAACTCTTAGGCATTACCCGTTTTCTGATAGGATAATATTTAAGCTTCACGCTAATAATTAATCAGGAAAAACCATACCATCACTGCTTATATAAATTATTGCCTGCTGCGTGATATGCGCTGCCGTCAATTAATATCAAACAAATACTATTATGAGTAAAGACAGGAAAACTATTAAAGAAAAAAAGAAAGAGCCGAGTGCAAATTTAAATAAAAAGCTATCCAGCTACCAGTCTGAAAAAGGTTCCATGTCACAATCTGATCTGTCGATCGGAAAAAAATCAAAGTAACTATGAAAGAGCAAACAATTGAAAACCAGGTAAAAATGTACCTGTATGATTTGATGAACACAGCTAAAGAACACGGCTTTAAAGCGGATGATAACTGGGAACTGAGTATGGTAACTGATACCGAAAGAATAAAAATTCAGAAAGATTATTACCCTACCATCGCCACCAAAATAATCCCTGAGTTTTTATTGCAGGTTTTTCATTTAACAAAATTCAGGCTTAAGCAAAGCTTAAACAAAAACGAAGAAAGCCTGAATAACCGCAGCGTAGTAAATAACGAGCTGAATTATATAGTTGCGTTTAACCCCAAGCGGCCCCGAACTTAGCCAAACAGGATTGATTAAACCTTGATGCTGAAACAATTAGGCATGCAATTCGTATACCTAATATAATTGCAGGATACCCCTATGTTTTGTTTATTAATCGGTCAAAAAAATGGTGGTGAATAACCCGGTAAAAATAAGGGCCATAATTACCGGTACAACCGGTATGGTTGGCGAAGGTGTAATGCACGAGTGCCTGCTGCATCCGCAGGTTGAAGCGGTGCTGGTTATTAACCGCAGGCCGGGAGGTGTTACACATCCAAAATTAAAGGAGATCATTCATCAGGATTTTCTCGACCTTTCAGCTATCGAAGACCAGTTAACGGGCTATAACGCCTGCTTTTTTTGCCTCGGCGTATCGTCTATTGGGATGAAGGAAGAGGAATACGTTAAGCTTACCTATACGTTAACGCTTAATGTTGCCCAAACCTTAAGCAAACTTAACAAGGAGATGACCCTATGTTATATTTCGGGTGCCGGAACTGATAGCACAGAGAAGGGCCGGTCGATGTGGGCAAGGGTTAAAGGTAAAACAGAGAACGACCTGATGAAACTGCCTTTTAAACAGGTATTCGCGTTCAGGCCGGCTTTCATAAAAGCTACTGCGGGGTTAAAACGAACGCAAAAAATTTATCGATATATTGGGTGGCTATATCCATTTTTTCGGCTGGTGTTGCCTGGCTCTACTTGTACACTTAAAGAGATAGGGTTAGCCATGATCCATTCGGTAACAAGGGGATATGATAAAGATATCCTTGAAGTGAGGGATATTGTTGCGTTAGCAAAAAGCTGATAATTAATACACTTATTTTCAATGTTTTATAAAAAACTCTTCTCTTCATTTAAAACATTATTTGAATTTCGTTATTGTGTATACGTTATAGTATAGTCTTTCGTAATTATCATGAAATTACCCCTTATAAAAGAATACCTGTTCCTGTTCATCCTGGCAATATGTATAGTACCATTGCGGGTTAAAGCCTATGGGATATTAACGCATGAGGCCGTAGTTGACGCGAGCTGGGAAAAATCTATCAAGCCATTACTTAAAAGCAGGTTTCCCGGCACCACCGATGCCGACCTGCTGATCGCACATTCTTATGCTTACGGGGGCAGCTTAATGGCCGATATTGGTTACTCGCCTTATGGCAGCGTTTATTTTACCAACCTGGTGCACTATGTACGCAGCGGTGATTACGTAAGTAACCTCATCTCCGAATCGCAAAACCTAAACGAATTCGCTTTTGCCTTAGGTGCAATGTGCCATTATATGGCCGACAGATACGGGCACTCAATAGGTACCAACCTGGTAGTGCCAATGGTGTATCCCAAAATAGAGAAAAAATTCGGCAAGGTAGTTACCTATGAGGAGGATCATATATCGCATAGCCGGGTTGAAATAGCGTTTGATGTATTACAAATAGCCCGCGGCAATTATGCATCGCAGGCGTACCATGACTTTATTGGTTTCAATGTAGCAAAACCGGTATTGGAAAGAGCTTTCATGAAGACCTATGGGGAGGATCTTAACGATGTATTCGGTAATCTAGACAAATCAATAAATAATTTCAGGTGGGCCGTAAACAGCCTGATGCCTGTGGTTACCCGCAGCGCGTGGGAGCTAAAAAAGAATGAAATAAAGAAAAGTACACCGGGCATTACCAGCCGTAAATTTAATTACCGTATGCACCGGAAGAAATATTATGCCGAGTTTGGGAGCGATCTTGACAAGCCGAAATTTAAAGAGCGTTTAATAGCATTTTTCCTGAGAATAGTGCCTAAAGTTGGCCCTTTCAGAATTTTTAGGTTTAAAGAGGTTGACCAGAAAGGTGAAAAACAGTTTATTAAAAGTTTTGATACCGTGTTGGCCAGGTATGCTACTGCTTTAACCCAATTAGATTACAAAATTCCCAAATTGCCTAATATTGATTTTGATACAGGGAATGAAACGGTTTACGGTGAGTATGAACTTACTGATAAAACTTACGATGACCTGATAGATCATTTAGACCAGAATAAATTTACCGATATGACAGCCCCGTTAAAAAAGAATATTATTTCTTTTTACAGCAAAGCTGATACAACCGCGCTGGCTAAGTATGACCCCTCCGGTTGGAAAAAAACAAGTACAACACTGAAAAAAATAGAAATAACGCCCCCTGTACCTTCAGATAGTTTAAAAATAACGCCAACTCCTGTTGAAAAAACAGCAATTAAAGCTGCCGATAAAGTCGATAAAGCTGCTGATAAGGCTGCCGAAAAAGCTACTGACAAAACCGACAAAGCTGCTGACAAGGCCGATAAAGCTGGTGAAAAATTAAAACCATAAACGAGCGACTATTCCTGCTCTTATTTAAGGTGTTTTTTTACAATGGCGATCAATTCGGCCAGGTTAAATGGTTTTCTTAAATAGCCGTCGGCGAGGCCTGATGCGGCTATTTCCTTAATATTGCTTACTGCCGAAACAATTATAACGGGTATATGGCTTGTAGCGGGATTAGACTTTAGCTCTCTGCTTATTTGCTCGCCGTTAGCATCACTTTTCCATTCGGTGAGCCAGTTATCCAACAATATCATATGAGGTGCAATGTGATCTAAGGATTTAAGAATTTTAGAATCTTCGGACGAGACAACTTCATATCCCTCTTCCTCCAATACATAAACAATAGTATCCCTGATGTCTTTGTCATCCTCAATTACCAGTATTTTTTTAGCCATTGCTTTGGTGTATAATATAGCATTAACACTCAAGCCTATACCTTTTGTTTTAACTACCCCTATTTTTTAGCAGAATTGTGACTGGCAAGGCATAAATCGCCTGAAAATCATTCACTCATTCACTCAATCACTAATTCACACATTAAATTGTTTTACTGTTGAAGCAAACACGACAGCGGGGTTCATAGCTTTCCTTTTCGCCCAGCAATACCTTTTCTTTACTTGGTACCAAACGGTACGAGTACAGCGCGGGGTTGCCGCATCGTACGCATACCGCGTGTACCTTGGTTACCGACTCGGCAATTGCCATTAACGCCGGCATAGGGCCAAATGGGCGGCCCTTAAAATCCATATCTAAACCGGCAACAATTACGCGCACGCCTTTATTGGCCAATATGGTACATACCTCCGGCAGTTTATTATCGAAAAACTGCGCCTCGTCAATGCCAATTACCTGGGTATGGCCGGCTAATAATAATATAGCCGACGATTTATCAACCGGGGTAGAGGCTACGGATCTCGAATCATGTGATACCACATCGCTTTCATCATACCGTACATCAAGCCGGGGTTTAAATAGCTGCACGCTTAGCTTTGCAAAACGGGCGCGGTTTATTCTTCGTATCAGCTCTTCGGTTTTGCCAGAAAACATAGAACCGCAAATAACCTCGATGCCGCCGCCGCTTTCATTTTTTCGCTTAAAAACTTCCTCGCTGAGCTGCATGGTAAACTTATTGTTGGGGTCTAATATCAGAATTTAATGCTTAATTTTGATAAGCATTTTTTCTTAGCGCATACCATGAACCAACTGGAAGTATTTAATAAGATAGGCGGCATCATCAAGGAGCTTAATGACCAGTATAAATATCTTGAAGCCAACCCCGCAGAGTTAAACGAACTCGAGCTGGAGCTTTTTGTTGCCAATGCCCATTTTTTGGCCGATCATTCAGAAATATTAAGTAAACTAAACTTGCGAACCAGGGTCGAAAAACCGGTTGTTAAAAAACAGGAAGGCAACGAAAAATATTTTGAACCAGTTGTTCAGCAGCCGGTTACTACTGATGAAACGCCCGCTGAAACCAGCGACGGGCCATCGGGCATAGATATTTCGGCACATAGCCCAGAAGATACCTATTCTTTTATACGCGAAGAGCCTGAAATTATAAAGCATGAGTTAGTAATTGACGAAACGGCGTTCACGGATGAAGAAATTCAGGAAGAAGAACAACTTATAGAAGAAGAAAAAGCCGAAGAACCGCCTCCGCTTAAAGGGGAAGTAAAATCTACCGCCAAAAAGAAAGCTGCCGGCAAAGAAGAAATAATTACTATCAATCAAAAAATATCATCGGGATTAAACCATACAGCCAGTATAACCGCGCACGCAGGTGCGCAGCCGGTTACCAATCTGAAAAGTGCGATAACCCTTAATGAGAAGTTGCTGTATATAAAAGATCTTTTCAGAGGATACAGCCTTGCGTATAGCGAAGCCATAGAAATACTGAACCGCTTTAATACGTTTGAAGAAGCCGAGCGCTTTTTGAATAAAAACTATGTAACCAAAAACGACTGGGGAAGTAAACCGGATACTACTGAAAAATTTTATGAGTTGTTGAGGAGAAGGTATAGTTAGTTGTCTGAACCATGATTTTTGGGATTTTGAGATTAACCTGATTAGGCGTTAAGAAAATCATGACAATCCTTTAATCCTAAAAATCATGGTTCAGACAATTACGCATAAATCATTCCCATTCTATTCGAATCCAGCTTGATGAGTGTGAAAAGCATAACAGTAAAGCTTAACAGCGATGAGCCGCCATAGCTAATGAGCGGAAGCGGAATGCCTATCACCGGCATAATGCCAATAGTCATGCCGATATTAATAATAACATGGAAAAATATAACCGAACCCACGCCATAAGCATAAATACGCGAGAAGGGCGATCGCTGGCGTTCAGCGATATATATTATCCTCAATACTAAAAGCAGGTATAAACCTAACACTACAACTGATCCGGCGAAGCCGAATTCCTCGCCTACGGTACAAAAAATAAAATCGGTACCCTGCTCGGGCACGTACCTGTACATGGTTTGTGTACCGCGCATATAACCTTTGCCCCAAAGCTTGCCTGAGCCAATAGCTATAATTGATTGATGGACATTATATCCTTTTCCTTTCGGATCGCTTTTTATTCCAAGCACTATATCTATGCGCACTTTTTTGGTGCGGCTCTAAAACGCTGTTGTACAAAAATTTTACACTAAAAACAAAGGCTATTAATATAGAGGCGCCCACCAATACGGTAAACACTAATTTTTTATTACGCCTGAATACCAGGATAATTAACAATGCAAGCCCCACAAGCACACCAATAATAAGCACCACATTATTTAACTTAAGCGTTAAAACAAACAGCGTAATAAACAACCCTTCAAGTATCAAAAAATAAGGCGAAAGTCCCTCGCGGTATAGAACAAAGATCAGGCAGCTAAATACTAAGGTTGAACCGGCATCTCCCTGCAACAGTATTAGCATCATTGGAAAAAAAATGATCGCGGCTGCAATAGCAAAAGATTTAATATCCGTCACTTTTATATTCATCCCGCTTAAATAGCGGGCCAGCAAAAGGCAAGTGGCAAATTTGGCAAACTCTGCAGGCTGCAGCCTTAACCCCCCCGGCAAGGCTATCCAGGCCTGGTTGCCTTTAACCCTGTGCCCTATAACCAATACCAGTATTAACAAGATAATTGTAAGGGCATACAGAACAGGTGCGAGTGCCGACAGGAAGCGGCTCTCCAATAAAAGAATAAACACGCCCAACACTATTGATACGATAACAAATATAAACTGCTTGCCGTAATCAGTATCAATATCGAGAATATATGGATGCCGCGGGTCATACATTGCCGAATGGATGCTGAACAGGCCAACTGTACACAGCGCCAGGTAAATAAATACCATTAGCCAATCAACATTAAAAAAGAAACCGCGCTGGTTATTCATTTTCTTTTGGTTTATAAACGGCTAAATATTTTGCAGATGGATCTTTTTTATTTGATGCAGATTTTACCGGGCCTACTTTACGCGCCGAGTCAAGCCTTGACTTTTTAAGGCTGTCCTGTTGTGCCTTTTTTTTATTTTTGATCACATATTGACTCAGATCAGGCAGCAGGTTAGCATTCATTATGCGGTTAAATTCATCCTGCGGACGGGATATAGTGCCGGTTAAGTATTTTTCAACCAGGTAGCTGGCTATAGGCGCTGCCCAATTCGCGCCCTGCCCGGCATTTTCAACTACCACAGCAATAGCTATTCGTGGATGATCGCGCGGGGCAAACGCCACAAAAACCGAATTAGGTTTGCCATGCGAATTATCTGCTGTTCCCGTTTTTCCGCACATCACTATCCCCGGTATTTTTGAAGCTGCTGCTGTGCCACGATCAACAACGGCCTGCATACCGTCAATAACCGGCTCAAAATTTTGGGCGCTTATGCCAACATTATGCTTTACCGTATCGTCGACCCGGGTAATATTACGGGTACCAATACTTTTTATAAGGTGGGGCGTATAGTAAAAACCATGATTAGCTATAGTACACTCAATATTGGCTAACTGTAAAGGAGTGGCATCAACCTCACCCTGGCCTATGGCCAAAGAAATAATAGTACTTGAACGCCAGCCACCAGGATGGTATATTTTATCATAATTCGCCGCGGTATATAATCTGCCCGGTCGTTCGTTGGGCATATCCAGGCCAAGCCTCGAGGAGAGGCCAAATTTAATAACACTATCGCGCCAGTTGGTATAAACAGGTTCAATGTTTTTACGACCTGATGCATTCATTATTTTTTCAAAAACCATTGAAAAATAACCGTTGCAAGATAGGGCTACCGCACTGCTCAAATTAACAGTTCCGTGTGCTTCATGGTTATAACATGATATTTTACGGTTCCCAGCCCAATAATAACCCGGGCAGTTGTAAGTGGTGTATGGTGTAATGATCCCTTCCTGTAAAGCAATGAGCGCGCTTAATGGCTTAAATGATGAACCCGGCCGATAATAAGCCTGTATAGGCCGTACCAGGAAAGGGCTGTACGGATCGTCATACAATTTTGCTGCATTATTGCCGCGTTCTCGCCCAACCATAAGGTTAGGGTCATACGTTGGGCTGCTTACAAAGGCTAATATTTCACCTGTCGACGGTTCAATAGCAACAACACTGCCTACCTTATTTTGCATTAATTTTTCGCCCAGCTTTTGTATGTTTATATCTAATGATGAGGTTAAACGTTCGCCCGGTACGGCTACTGTATCATAGGCGCCGTTAGCATACGATCCTTTTTGAATGCCCCGCGAGTCGACCATCATATTTGTTACCCCGCGCTGGCCGCGTAAAACATTTTCATAAGCTTTTTCAACACCGGTAAAACCTATGTAATCGCCAGGGTGGTAATACCCCCCCGAGCTTTTTATAATTTTATCATCCACTTCGAGGATATATCCTAAAAATTGCGCGGCTGTTGAATCGGGGTAGGTACGCACGGAGTGCGGTAAGACCGAAAATCCCGGAAATTCAGATAACCTTTCCTGTAAGGAAGCATATAGCTGCGGTGATAATTGCTTTTCAAAAGGTGATTGCACGCTGCGGCCATATTTTATCGCCTTTTGAAACTGTTTGTCCAACTCGGCTTTATCTATGCCAATTAATTTACAAAACTCTAAAGTATCAAAAGGCTTAACATCTTTTGGGGTTACGCTGATATCATATACGAGGTTATTTTGAACCAGTATTTTTCCATTGCGGTCTAATATTGGCCCCCGGTCAGGGAATTGAATGAGCGGACGGATAACATTTTTGTTGGCATATAACAGGTACTTATCGTCAATTATTTGAATATAAAATAGCCGGGCAAGCAATATCAGTATAATAGTGATAAAAACGCCCCCGATAACGTAACGCCGCTCAAAAAATTTATTCATTTACGTTCTTTGCTCCTAAAGAATAATAAGCCTGAAATTAGCATTAAAAATACGGTAAAAATTGTACTTAACACAACCCGGACCAATGTGTACCTAATCTCGGAAAAGCGAAAAACTTCGAGGTTAAACAAAAAGAAATGGTGAAACAAAGTAAGTATAAGCGCGTACGTAAAAAACCACCTGAAACCCATTATGCTTAGGGTAGGTTCGGGCTCATTATCAAATCCTTCTTTTTGTACAGTTATACTGATAAATAAGATGCGCACAAATGCCAGCAGCACACACGCGGTTGCATGAAGTCCGGGCGTATCATAAAAGGCATCAATAGTCAATCCCATTAAAAACGACAAGGCAAATAATACCAGGTTAGGTGTTTCAAACGGAAGCAGCAAAATAAAAAGAATGTACAAATAGGGCGAAGACAGGTTGTACAGTGTAATATTTTTCAATAAAAACACTTGTATAAAAACCAATAAAATAAACCTTGCCAGGTTAACAATTATAGCCCTATTCATCCTTTTTCTCCTGGGCCTCCAATCCCAACTGCTCCTGGGCCAGTTTGTTAATTACAACATATACGTATTGTAATTTGCTAAAGTCGACAGATAAAGTAACTTCCATATTTAATGACGAACCACCCTCTTTTGCACGCAGGTTACTTACCTTGCCGTAAAGCAAACCGGCCGGGAAAAGCGAATGTTCGGAACTAACTACTTTTTCGCCAAGCTTTGGCTGGGCGCTGTTGGATACATCTATCAGTAAGCCTTTATGCGCGTCGATATTGCTGCCCCAAATAAACGAGCCAATATCTTTATGATCGGCCAGCATTGCACTGAAGCGGGTATCTTTATGTAAAACAGATTGCACAACCGCAAAGTGTTGTGAAACGTTAATTATTTTGCCTACAATACCTGCATCGCAAATTACGCCCATGCCTTTTTCTATATGGGCATTGCTACCCAGGTTAATAGTGATATAATTGCTGCGCCGGTTAACAGAGTTGTTGATCACTTTAGCCACAACATATTCATATTGCTGTTTGTAAATGGTGTCATTAACCCTATGCTTAGCTGCACTATCAACATAAAATGAAGTTTTAAGCTGGTTGCGCAGCCGCGCGTTTTCGATGGCCAAACTATCATTAACTTCACTTAATACAAGGTAGCTCTTTAAATGGTCTGCCCGGGCATATAAATTACCGGTAACCTGGTTGGTGCTGTTAATAAATGTAGCTTTTTGAAAAGAGTTGTATTTGATGTAGATAATGAGCGCGCTCACCTCAAATATAATGAACAGAAAAAATGCGTTGTACTTGCTGATGAAAATTAACAAATTACGCATGGCGAAAGATTAGTTTTGAGTGCTGGGTTTTGAGTAGTGAGTAACTTATCACTCACTACTCAAAACTCAGCACTAAATTACTGCATAAGGAATTTAAAATTACCAATATTTTTAAGGGCCGTACCTGTTCCGCGCACTACGGCGCGCAGCGGGTCTTCGGCAACGTGAACGGGCAGTTTCGTTTTGGCTGATATGCGCCTGTCTAAACCGCGCAGCAAAGCGCCCCCACCGGTTAAATAAATGCCGGTTTGATAAATATCCGCCGATAGTTCAGGCGGGGTTATTTCTAAAGCTTTTAATATCGCTTCTTCAATTTTTGATATTGATTTATCCAGACAATGCGCTATTTCGGTGTATGATACCATGATTTGTTTAGGCACACCGGTCATGAGGTCGCGACCCTGTACGGCAAAATCAACAGGCGGATCGGGCAGTTCGGGCAATGCCGCGCCAACTTCAATTTTAATTTTCTCGGCGGTACGGTCGCCTATCATAATATTATGTTGCCGGCGGATGTACTGCACAATATCCGAATCAAAGTTATCGCCCGCAACCCGTATGGATTGGTCGCAAACAATACCTGATAGCGCGATAACCGCTATCTCGGTAGTGCCACCGCCGATATCGATTATCATGTTTCCCATAGGTTCTTCCACGTCAATACCAATACCTACAGCGGCCGCCATTGGTTCATGTATCAGGTAAACCTCCTT
>JABDBW010000005.1 GCA_013288485.1 Bacteroidota bacterium | reverse complement strand
ACTTAATAAAACCACTGTTTTTATTTATTATACTATTATCAGCATTTACCGTTAAAGCACAACAAAGCGAGGACCTGTTAAACCTCCTGATACAAAAAAAAATAATCACCCAACAGGAAGCTGATTCTATCCGCTCGGAAAATGCAATCAAAGAACAAAAGAAAAAAGACGATCAAAAAGTTTATACCCTGTCGATTGGCAAAGCCTTGAACCTTACCGGTTTGTTCCAGGAACGCTACCAGGCTTTCCAGGGAACATCGGGCATTGACGGGTTTGATACCCGCCGCGCACGCCTTGACTTTAAAGGCGCCATAACCAGTCAATGGGATTACGAACTATATATAGAGTTTGCCGGCACCCCTGCCCTGTTAGACGGCTATACCACCTACAAACTCACCGATTATGCAAAAATATCGGTAGGGCAATTTAAAATTCCGTTCTCCTATGAAAGTTTAGTATCCGACAGCCAGCTGGAGTTATTGGACCGTTCACAGGTAGAAGAAGCCCTTACGGCCCGTGCAAAAGACGTGTTGGGTAACCAAAACGGGCGTGATATTGGCGCGCAAATAAGCGGCAGCTTTGTTAAGCTGAATGATAGCTACCTGTTTGATTATACCTTCGGCGTATTTAACGGCAACGGCATTAACCGGGCCGATAATAATATGGATAAGGATGTATCAGGCAGGTTTACCGTGCATCCTATAACTAACCTGGCCGTATCATACGATTTTTATCATGGCCGCGATATCTATGGCGCTATAACCACCACACAGCTGCGTAACAGGCAGGGGTTTGACGCCAGGTATGTACTCGGCCCGCTATCATTAACTGCTGAATATGATAAGGGAACCGATGCCGCTATTAAACGGGACGGATGGTACGCGCAAGCTGCTTACTTCATTTTCCCTAAAAAATTGCAGGTAGTGGGCAAATACGATACCTACGACCCTAATAAAGATATAGCGACCGATCGCAGCACCTGGTATGTAGGCGGTATCAACTATTTCTTCAACTCATGGACAAAGCTGTATTTCGATTACTCCTACAGGCGTGAGGAGGTTCCAACCGCCCAGGTTAAAAACAACTTATTAGCCGTTGAATTACAGGTACAATTTTAAACTAACAAACATGAAATATACATTCTTAAAAAAACGAACTATCTTATTAACTGCCATCGCGTTAAGCGTGGTGGTTGTTACCTCATCATTTATTAATAAGATAACGAATAAACCAATCCCTCCGGCTGATGACCTGGAAGGAACTATAAGTATTTCGGGTGCATTTGCCCTGTACCCTATCACCGTTAAATGGGCCGAGGAGTTCAGGAAGCTGCATCCAAAGGTTAAATTCAATATTTCGGCAGGCGGCGCAGGTAAGGGCATAACCGACGCGTTATCCAACCTGGTTGATATAGGTTTGGCTTCGCGCGATATTAGTCCCGAAGAAATTAAGAAAGGAGCTTATACTATTTATGTAACAAAGGACGCCGTTGTGCCCACTTTTAATACTGGCAACCCAAACGCCGCGGCCTTATTAGCCAAGGGAGTAAAGCGGGATCAGTTCTTAAATATATTTGTATCGGGTAGTATTAAGGATTGGAAACAGGTGGCCGGTAAGGTTTCAGTTCCTATTCATATCTACACCCGGTCGGATGCCGCCGGTGCCGCCGAGACCTGGGCAAAATATTTCAATAAGAAACAGGAAGATCTGTTAGGTGTAGCCGTTTACGGCGACCCGGGCCTGGCGCAAGCTGTTAAAAAGGATGTAACTGCCATCGGCTACAATAACCTCGAATACCTGTATGACCTGAAAACCCGCAAGCAGGTTGACGGTGTACATGTACTCCCCATTGATTTAAACGGAAATGGTAAAATTGATGCCGATGAAAACTTTTATGCAACCATTGACGAATTAACCAATGCCATAGCAACCGGGAAATACCCCTCGCCACCGGCACGAAACCTGGGTTTCCTTTTTAAAGGCAAGCCTAAGAAAAAAGAGCTGGTAGAATTTGTAAAATACGTATTAACTGATGGCCAAAAGTTTGTTGATGAAAACGGCTACATCGCGTTGTCGAAACAAAAATTGCAGGAGGAATTAAAAAAGGCTCAATAGTTCGGTTTTTCATCTACCTATGAAAAACTAAACTATAGTTTTTTTTATACCACACCTATATGATACAGCGAATACGCTTTTTAAAAGATAAAATAATTTCAAAACTGATGCTGGTGTTTACACTGGCATCAGTTTCTTTAGTTTTTGTGATAGGTATAGGTTTATACTACCGGTCTATCCCCGTTCTGCATAAACTATCATGGTTCGGGTTGCTAACCAACAGCGACTGGAAGCCCATGAAGGGCCTGTTTGGTTTCTACCCGTTTATAATGGGTACTTTATGGGTTACGGCAATCTCTATTATAATCGCTTTACCGCTATCGGTACTCACCTCGCTTTATTTGGTCGAGTATGCGCATACTAAAATTAAAAGGGTATTAATTCCGTTCGTTAACCTGTTATCGGGGATACCCCCCGTTATTTATGGCGTTTGGGGCGTGTTGTTTATAGTGCCCTTAATTCAAAATCATATCGCACCGCATTTTGTTGATTTTTCAACAGGATATAGTGTATTGGCCGGTGGTATTGTACTGGCGATCATGATATTTCCATTGATCGTAAGCATACTAACTGAAGTACTGACCACTATACCACAAGAACTGAAAGATGCTTCCCTGGCAGTTGGCGCGACGAAGTGGGAAACGATAAAAAAGGTGATCATCCGTAAAGCCTCGCCGGGCATAATAGCGGCCACGGTACTGGCTGTTTCACGCGCTTTTGGCGAAACTATAGCGGTTTTAATGGTTTGCGGCAATAACGCGGTAGTACCCCACTCGGTTTTTGACCCCGGTTATCCGCTCCCGGCATTGATCGCTAATAATTATGGCGAAATGATGTCTATCCCTTTATATGATTCGGCGCTAATGTTTGCTGCTTTATTGCTTTTCATAATCATCCTGTTGTTTAACATTATATCCCGGGTAATACTCGCGCGTTTAGAAAGGAAACTAACAACATGATAAAACGTAAACTCGAAGAACTGTTCTTTAAAACGCTCATGATATTAGCTACCATAGTGGTTACAGGTAGTTTCTTCCTGATCGTAGGGACCATATTTTCAAAAGGCATTCCCTATATGAACCTGGATATGATAACCAAAACCCCGGGCGGCGGCTTTTATATTGGCAAAGAGGGCGGCGTACTTAACGCCATCATCGGTTCGTTATATATAGCAGGTGGCGCGACTGTTTTAGGGCTGATGATAAGCATCCCTGTAGCCATTTATATCAATATGTATATTGATGGAAAAAGATTTACCTCTAATATTATACGCCTGGCGTTTGATGTGCTTTTTGGTATCCCATCCATTGTATATGGCGCGTTCGGCTTTTTAATAATGGTTTATTTTGGCATACGGGCATCCTTATTAGGCGGTATTATTGCCGTAACTTTATTGGTGATCCCCATATTGGTACGCACACTTGATGAAGTAATACGCACCGTGCCCCGCGAATTGCGCGACGCCACATTATCATTAGGCGCTACCCGCTGGGAAATGGCCAAAGTTGTTTTAAGGCAAATAAGGCCGGGGATATTTACAGCTATCCTATTGTCCTTCGGGCGGGGTATCGGCGATGTTGCCTCTGTATTATTTACGGCGGGCTTTAGCGATAATATCCCCACATCGCTGCATGAACCCGCGGCTACCCTGCCGCTGGCTATATTTTTTCAGTTAGGCAGCCCTGTTGAAGAGGTTCAGGGCCGGGCATACGCTTCTGCTTTGATCTTAACTATTGTGGTGCTCATCATCACCGTACTATCTCAATTATTGATAAAGAAATTTTCTAAACATAAAATATAAATGACAACCACTCCACATATCAGTGTACAAAATTTGAATGTACATATTGAAAACCAGCATATTTTAAAAGATATCAGCATTAACATTCCCAATAAAAGTGTCACTTCAATTATTGGCCCTTCCGGCTGTGGTAAAACCACCTTATTGAAGTCGTTTAACCGTTTACTGGATAACATTCCGAATGTTAAAATCGATGGTAAAGTATTGGTTGATGGCGAAAATATATACGATCCTTCTGTGGAGGTAACACATATCCGTAAAAAAATGGGCTTGTTGTCGCAACGCCCTTACCCGCTGCCCATGTCTGTTTATGATAATGTGGCGTATGGCCCGCGAATTCATGGCATCCGCAAAAAAAAGTGAACTCGACGAGTTGGTTGAACTGCAATTAAAAGCAACCGGGCTTTGGAACGAAGTTAAAGACCGTTTAAACGCGTCGGCTACGCGCTTATCTGTTGGTCAGCAGCAGCGGTTATGCCTGGCGCGTGGTTTGGCTGTTGGGCCGGAGATCATTTTGGGTGATGAATCAACGTCGGCGCTCGACCCGGTTTCAACCAATATTATTGAAGATCTTTTCATCAACCTGAAACAAAAATATACCATCGTTTTAGTAACTCACATACTGCGCCAGGCCCGCCGGGTGTCCGATTATATTATCTTTGTTTATATGGGCAAGATCATTGAATTTGGCCCTACCGAGGAGGTTTTGTTAAACCCTAAAGAAGAACTCACCAAAGAATATGTTAAGGGTTTTATTAGCTAAAAACAATCAAAATATCACCTATTTTATCTAAAAATGGATGATATTTTTGATTTTTAGTTGATTATCAGGTCATAATTTATCATTTTCAACCTGTAGACAATCAAAAATGACTTGATTTGTATCATTTTTATTATTTATGCTATAAAAATGAATAAATATCATTGATTATTGTGATATTTATATCGTTTTTCGAACAAAAAATAATGGCATTTAATTATAAAAGAATTGTAGTAAAGATCGGTTCCAATGTGCTAACACAAAGCAATGGCCTGCCCGATCAGCACCGTATAGGTAAGCTGGTTGAGCAGATAGTTGCTATTAAACAGCAAGGCGTTGAAGTAATATTGGTATCATCCGGCGCGGTTGCCGCGGGCCGGAGCTTAATAACCGTTTCTGATAAATACGATGCGATAGCCACCCGGCAATTACTGGCCTCTATAGGCCAGGTTAAATTAATAAACACCTATGCGCAATTGTTTGAGCAATATAATATACTATGCTCGCAGGTGTTGGTTACTACTGACGATTTTAAAGGCAGGCAGCATTACCTGAACATGAAAAACTGTCTCGAAATATTGTTGCAGCACCATGTTGTGCCTATAGTAAATGAAAATGATGTAGTATCTGTAACCGAACTGATGTTTACCGATAATGATGAACTGGCAGGGCTTATCGCCTCGATGTTAAACGCCCAGGCGCTGATACTTTTAACCAATGTAGACGGCATATATGACGGCGCGCCTGATTTGAAAGACTCATCAATAATTGATGAGGTTAACGATACCGGCATTGATTTCTCCTCATTCGTTACATCGGGCCGCTCACAATTCGGGCGGGGGGGAATGATCACTAAATCGCATATGGCGCAAAAAACTGCGGGCCTGGGCATAGCAGTGCATATTGCCAATGGCACAAAGGATAATATACTAACAGACATACTGGAAAACAAAACGCCTCACACCCGCTTTGTTCCCCATAAAACAACCTCCGAAAAAAAGAAATGGCTGGCCCATTCAGAAAAATCGGCTACCGGGGTTGTACAGGTAAATGCAGGAGCTAAAACAGCCTTAATGTCCAACAAGGCTACAAGCTTACTGCCGGTTGGGGTGGTTATTGTTTTGTCGGACTTTGAAAAAGGCGAAATAATTAAACTGGTTGATACAGACAACGGGCTAATTGGTTTAGGCATAGCCGAATATGGCGCTGATAAGGCAAAAGAATGGATCGGTCAAAAAAACCATAAGCCACTGGTACATTATGATTACCTTTATTTATTAGGCTAACAGTAAATGAGTTACACCCAATACTTTGAAAACGCGCAGGCTGCTGCAAGGAATCTCCATATTTTGCCGGACGCTATTAACCTGGTATTAATAGACGTAGCGGCAGAAACTGTTGCGCAAACCGGTTTCCTGCTTGAAGAAAATAAAAAGGACCTGGATAGAATGGATATTACCAATCCAAACTATGACCGTTTAATGCTTACCGCCGCACGTATAAAGGACATTGCAAGGGATATGATCAATGTGTCCCGTTTGGAAAATCCGCTTGGGCATATTCTTTCAGAAAAAACAATGCCCAATGGATTGCATATCTCAAAGATCAGCGTGCCGCTGGGTGTAGTTGGCGTAATATATGAAGCGCGGCCAAATGTTACGTTTGATGTTTTTGCGCTTTGCTTTAAAACAGGGAATATTTGTATTTTAAAAGGCGGAAGCGACGCTGATTACTCCAACAAGGCCATTATTTCGGTTATACATAAGGTGCTGAAACAACATCATATTGATGTTAATACGGTTATTTTATTGCCCAAAGAACGCGAAGCTGCCGAAGCATTAATGCAAGCTGTGGGATATATCGATGTAATTATACCACGCGGCAGCCAGGGATTAATAAACAGTGTGCGCAATAATAGCAAAGTACCTGTCATTGAAACCGGGGCGGGTATTGTGCATACCTATTTTGATGCATTTGCAGACCTTAAAAAAGGGACCAACATTATATTCAATTCAAAAACCCGACGGGTAAGCGTATGTAATGCACTGGATTGCGCCATTATTCATTCGGCGCGGTTAGAAGATCTGCCCGAAATAGCTAAACCCTTGGGCGATGCCGGTGTTGAAATTTTTGCTGATGAACGCGCATACACGGCCTTACAGGGCCACTACCCCACCGCACTTTTACATAAAGCAAGCCCAAAACATTTTGGTACCGAGTTCCTGTCGATGAAAATGGCTATAAAAACGGTTGATACGCTTCAGCAAGCGCTTGACCATATTGCCACCTACGGTTCGAAGCATAGTGAGGCCATTGTTACCGAAAACACGAAAAACATGGAAACGTTTTTAAACCGCGTTGACGCCGCTGCTGTTTACGTTAATACCTCCACAGCCTTTACTGACGGCGCGCAATTTGGTTTAGGCGCCGAGATAGGCATTAGCACTCAAAAACTCCATGCACGCGGCCCTATGGGCCTCCAGGAGCTTACCAGTTATAAATGGCTGGTAAGGGGCGATGGCCAGGTACGACCGTAGTAATTCAATAGTAATATCGAACACCGAATATCGAATGTTAAATCATGAAGTAACTTCGGCGTTCGATATTCAACATTCAGTGTTCGATATTATTCTTAATCATCCGCACAAACAATTTCTATATTGCCTGTTATTACATAAACAGTTCTGGTATGGATATATACGCGATCAATCCTGCAAATGGCAAACCAATTGGCCATTACATAGCGCACACTAATAAACAGGTTAAGCAAAATATAAAGGAAACCCATGCAGCCTGGTTAAAATGGAAAGAAACATCATTTGCAGAGCGCAGCTATCACCTGGTTAGTATGGCCAAAGTGCTGTTAAGCCAACGGGATGAACTTGCCCGGCTAATGGCTTTAGAAATGGGCAAACCCATTAAACAAGGCATAGCCGAAATTGAAAAATGTGCCGCTGTTTGCGAATACTTCGCCAAAAACGCTGCCGGGTTTTTAAAAGATCAACCTATAAAAACCGAAGCATCCAAAAGTTTTGTGGCTTTTCAGTCTATTGGTGTAGTGCTGGCTATTATGCCGTGGAATTTTCCTTTTTGGCAGGTATTCCGGTTTTTGGCCCCTGCCCTCGCGGCGGGTAATTGCGGTATTTTAAAACACGCGTCGAATGTACCCGGTTGTGCTGTCGCCATCCAGAAAATTGTTGAAGAGGCGGGTTTTCCTGAAAATGTATTTCAAACCGTGTTGGTGGGCAGCAATAAAGTTGATAAAATAATTGAAAATCCGCTGATAAAAGCAGTAACCCTAACCGGCAGCACCGCCGCCGGAAAAAAAGTGGCGCAAAAAGCAGGTTCCTTAATAAAAAAGACGGTATTAGAGTTGGGCGGCAGTGATGCTTACGTGATACTGGAAGATGCCGACCTGGAAACAGCCGCCGAAATATGCGTTAACAGCCGCCTTATTAATAGCGGGCAAAGTTGTATAGCTGCCAAGCGGTTTATTGTTGTTAAAGCGGTGGAAAAGGAGTTTACCAAACTTTTCCTCGAAAAAATGAAATCCAAAATAATGGGCGATCCGTTGGATGAAGCTACCGATATTGGTCCGCAGGCGCGGGTTGACCTGCGGGATGAATTGCATCGCCAGGTAAAGCAGTCGGTTAAAAAGGGCGCTCAATGTATTTTAGGCGGTGAATTGCCTAAAGGGGACAATGCCTTTTACCCGCCAACCGTATTAACCAACGTAAAAAAAGGTATGGCCGCTTATAACGAAGAATTATTCGGGCCTGTGGCAGCAATCATCTCCGCAAAGGATGAAGCCGATGCCATCCGAATTGCCAACGACAGCATTTATGGCTTAGGCGGAGCCATATTCACCAATGATAAAAATAAAGGCGAACTCATAGCCACGACCCAACTGGAAGCGGGCTCCTGCTTCGTTAACGCGCTGGTAAAATCAGACCCGCGGTTGCCGTTTGGGGGCATTAAACAATCGGGCTATGGCCGCGAATTGGGTATGTTTGGTATACATGAATTTGTGAATATTAAGACGGTGTGGGTTAACTAATTAATCCTATCTTTCTAAACGTATGCCTCCACTCTCTAATCGCCAACTAATAACCCCTTGACATTCAAATAATTTTTTAGCTATATTTATAGCAATCAATGTAAACCACAGCCTATTTGGCTGAAATCATTTAAATTGAATATGCATACTTATTTACAAGCAAATCGGCTGCGCAGCGTGGCCAATCTGGCATTTACTGCTGTTTTTATAATTTTTATGGCAAACGCGACACCTGTTCGCGCGCAGGAACTTCCCGGCGTACGCCAGGCCATGCAAAACTTTATTAATGCCGGCGATATGTCTGGCGCCGTTACGGTTGTCACTACAAAAGATAAGATCATTCACCTCGACGCGGTAGGGCTTGCCAATATCGCGCGGAAAATACCCATGCAGGCCAATACATTATTTTGGGTGGCGTCCATGACCAAACCCTTTACCGCAGTGTCGGTACTGATGCTCCAGGACGAGGGTAAACTTAAAGTAACCGACCAGGTATCGAAGTATATTCCTGAATTTGCGAACCTTAAAACGCCTTCAGGTAAACCCGCCAACCTTACTATCACCCAAATACTTACCCATACATCGGGGCTTGGCGAAGGAAACCCGAATGATGAGCTTAAGGCCCATACCCTTGCCGATCTGATGCCGATGTTCCTTGCCGCGCCAATGCAGTATGAACCGGGCGCGCAGTGGAAATATACGCAATCGGCTATTAATGTGGCGGCGCGTATTGTTGAGGTAGTAGGCGGGATGCCGTTTGACCAGTTTGTAAAAAAACATATTCTTGACCCACTTGGCATGACGCACTCCACTTTTTATCCCGAAGGCGAGGCCCTTGCAAGCAGGGCGGTCGGCTATGAGAAAAATAAAAGCACCTATGTGCTTGAGGCAGTTGAGCAACCTGCGTTTTATTCAGGAAAAAAAGGATTTCCGCCGTTGGGTAATGGCGGACTTTTCACAACTGGCCCAGATTATGCCCGTTTCTGCCAAATGCTGCTTGGCGGCGGCGTGTTTAACGGCAAACGTTACCTGAGCGGCGATGCCATGAAATTACTAACCACTATACAAACCGGCGATCTCCCCGCAGGCTTCCTGCAAACCCCGGCACTGGGCAATCATGGCGCGGATTACGGATGGGGCATTGGAGTTTGTATTCTGCGAAGGCCACATGCGGGTGTGGCATCTATGCTCTCACCGGGCACCTACGGGCACGGCGGCGCATGGGGCACACAAGCGTGGATAGACCCGGTGCGCGGCGTAGCTTATATACTGATGGTGCAACGACCCAACCTTAATGGTGATGCTTCCGATCTGCGCCGCGTATTTCAGCAAACTGCTTCGGATGGGGTGGGGAGATAAAGATCAGTTAATTAAAGATTGAAGATTAGTGGGGTTATTTGCAGGTTCTGCTTTGGTTACAATTAGGCTGTTTGATATAATTTATTTAGTGTTAAAGTTGGCTTGTTTCATATAAAATCGCCTTTCGCGGGGGTTAACTTGTAATTAATTAGTGTTATTAATCAATAACTTGTGTTGTTTATATAATGTTATTATTTAAATAAGGTTAAAAGTATTGCAGACTGTTCCCGTATGTCGAACTCATTGTCAATACAACATCCTTTTTGTAACCATTTAACTAATCTCTAATCTTCAATATCTAATCTTTACCGCCAACTGACCCTACCCCCTATCTACCTAAATCACAATAACGTATCTTTGCAGCCAATATGAGTAAGCATGGAAAGATATTGGTGGCGATGAGCGGCGGGGTTGACAGTTCGGTGGCGGCAGTGATGCTGCACGAGCAGGGCTATGAAGTTATCGGTCTTACCATGAAAACCTGGGACTATGCCTCGGCGGGCGGCAACTCAAAAGAAACCGGTTGCTGCAGCCTGGACAGCATTAATGATGCCCGCGCTTTAGCTGTTGGCTATGGCTTCCCTCATTATATACTGGATATACGGAACGAGTTTGGCGATTTTGTAATAGACAATTTTGTTGACGAATACCTTGCCGGCCGTACCCCTAACCCATGTGTGCTTTGTAATACCCACATTAAATGGGAGGCCCTCCTTAAGCGGGCCAATATGCTGGATTGCGAATTTATAGCAACCGGGCATTATGCCAATATACGTTTACAGGATAACGGCAGGTACGTTATTTCCAAAGGGAAAGACGAAAACAAGGATCAATCTTATGTGCTTTGGGGAGTATCGCAACAAAACCTGGCGCGTACAAAATTTCCGTTAGGCAGCTTTTCCAAGCCCGAGATCAGGCAAATGGCCCTGGATATGGGGCAAACAGAACTGGCGGGCAAAAGCGAAAGCTACGAAATATGCTTTGTGCCCGATAACGACTACCGGGCCTTTCTAAGGCATAAAGTTGAGGGACTGGAAGAACGTGTTACCGGGGGCAATTTTGTTTTAACAGATGGCACCGTAGTAGGCAAGCACCAGGGCTACCCGTTTTATACCATAGGCCAGCGCAGGGGTTTGGGTATCGCGCTGGGCCATCCCATGTTTGTAACCAGCATTAACCCGGCTACCAATACAGTAGTATTAGGCACCGAAGATGAATTGCAGCGTAAACAAGCCTGGGTTAAAAATATTAACCTGGTTAAATACGAAAGTATTAAAGAACCGCTAAACGCGATAACCAAAATACGGTATAAAGACGCAGGCGCCGAAAGCACCATCGTACAAATAGGCGACCACATGAAAGTTGATTTCGCACACATGGTGGCCGGTATTGCTCCGGGCCAGTCGGCCGTGTTTTATGAGGGCAATGACCTTTTAGGCGGCGGGTTTTTAATGTGAGAAGTTTTGTTGTAAGGTTGGAAAGTTGAAAGGTTTGAACATTAAATCATTATCTCTTTCTAAACCTTCATAAAACAGACATTTAAGCCCAGTAACCCTGAACTTTACAACATTCCAACTTTGCAACATTCCAACGTTTTCAAAAAAACAAATTTGCGTTTCACTTTCTTTATCTTTTATTTGCAAAAAACAAATCGCTTAAATGGCTAAAAATTTACTAATAGTTGAATCTCCGGCGAAAGCCAAAACTATAGAGGGCTACCTGGGAAAAGATTTTACGGTTAAATCAAGTTACGGCCATATCCGCGACCTGGTTAAATCAGAAGACGCTATTGATATAGCCAATAATTTTGAACAGAAATACGAAGTCCCCGCAGATAAAAAACAGATCGTAAGCGAATTAAAGAAACTGGCTAAAGAAGCTGACATGGTTTGGCTGGCATCGGACGAGGACCGCGAAGGAGAAGCCATATCATGGCATTTATTCGAGACCTTAAATTTAAAGGATGCGACCACCAAACGCATCGTGTTTCATGAGATCACCAAGCCCGCTATAATGGCGGCCATTGATAATCCGCGTAAAATAGACTATAACCTGGTAAACGCCCAACAGGCCCGCCGGGTGCTGGATAGGTTAGTTGGTTTTGAACTGTCGCCTGTTTTATGGAAAAAGGTAAAACCATCGCTTTCAGCAGGCCGTGTACAATCGGTAGCGGTAAGGATAATTGTTGAGCGCGAACGCGAGATCAATAAATTCAGATCAGAGGCTGCTTTTAAAATTGTGGCCATTTTTGGAAAAGGAAGACAGGCATTTAAAGCCGAATTGGCCGAACGCTATAGCAAACAGGAGGATGCCGAAAAGTTTTTAACCGATTGTATAGGCGCCGATTTTGATGTCAGATCATTAGAAACCAAACCCGCAAAACGTTCGCCTGCCGCGCCTTTTACTACCTCTACCCTGCAGCAGGAAGCCAGCCGCAAGTTAGGTTACTCTGTTTCACGCACTATGCAGATAGCGCAAAAGTTGTACGAATCGGGCCATATAACCTATATGCGTACCGATTCTGTTAATTTATCTGAAACTGCTTTAAACGCTGCTGCACAGCAAATTATATCTGCTTACGGTGAGAAATACCACCAGCATAGAAAATATAAAACCAAAAGCGCGGGGGCGCAGGAAGCACACGAAGCCATACGCCCAACTTATTTTAATCACCATACAATTGACGGTGACTCGGGCGAGAAACGTTTGTATGAATTGATATGGAAACGCGCCATTGCCTCGCAAATGAGTGAAGCGCAGTTTGAGAAAACAACCGCCAGGATCGGCATATCAACCCGTAAAGAAGAACTGGTTGCTAATGGCGAGGTGATGAAATTTGACGGTTTCCTGAAAGTTTACCTGGAAGATGTTGATGACGAAGATGATAACCAGCAGGATGGCGAAAACGCCACACTGCCGCCTTTAACCAAAGGCCAGCGGCTCGAATTGGAAGAAATGCTGGCCACCGAGCGTTTTTCGCGCCCGCCGGCAAGGTATACCGAAGCAAGTTTGGTAAAGAAATTGGAAGAACTGGGTATAGGCCGTCCGTCAACCTATGCCCCTACTATTTCCACTATACAAAACCGTGGCTATGTTGTAAAAGAGGAACGCGAAGGCAAACAAAGAAAATTCAGGGTTTTAACGCTGAAAAATAAAAGCATAACTAAAGAAGAAAGAACAGAAAATACGGGCGCCGAGCGCGGCAAGTTATTCCCGACAGATATAGGCGCGGTAGTGAATGATTTCCTGGTACAACATTTTAAAGGTATTGTTGATCTTAATTTCACCGCTAAAGTGGAGAAGCAATTTGATGAAATAGCGCAGGGGCTTGAAGAATGGACAACCATGATAGGCAATTTCTATAAACCATTTCATGCTGATGTGGAAAGCACCATCCAAACTGCGGATAAAGCCACCGGCGAACGTGACCTGGGCATACACCCTGAAAATGGCCAAAAGGTATCGGTGCGTATAGGCCGCTATGGTCCGTTTGTACAGATAGGCGAAAATGCCAGCGACGATAACAAGGATTATAAGCCCTTATACGCCAGTTTACGCGCCGGACAAAGCATAGAGACTATAACGCTCGAAGAGGCCTTAGAACTGTTTAAACTGCCCAAAAAGGTGGGTATTTTTGAGGATAAGGATATGACGGTAGCTATTGGCCGGTTTGGGCCTTATATACGGCATAACTCCGCGTTTTATTCATTGCCTAAAGAAATTGACCCGCACGATGTAAGCGAAGAAAAAGCGATAGAGTTAATCTTAGAAAAACGTAAAAAGGATTCGGAAAAGCTAATTAAAGCTTTTGATGAGGACCCAACTGTTAAAGTATTGAACGGACGCTGGGGGCCTTATATTGAATTTGGCAAACAAAATGTTAAAATACCAAAAGATAAGGACCCGCTGACGCTAACGTTTGAAGAATGTAAAGCGTTAGCCACTGCATCTGAAAAAGATGTTAAAAAAGGAAAGAAACGGTTCGTTAAATCTACCGCCAAAAAGAAATAGCGCCTTCTTTACACTTAAAAAACCATTAAATAAATATTACCAAACCTGATATTTTTATTTAATTTACGGACAATAATCCAAACGATCAGCTATTTATAAATTTGATTTAAATGATAATTACCTGTCATTTTACGTTATCAGAAAAAACAGCTGTTAATTTTATTGATTAAAGTGATGGTTCGTATTAGCAGGCGTATAATATTAAGATCTCTTTGCCTGATTTGTTCTTACTTATTAAGCCACCCCGCGTTTGCGCAAACAGGCTCATGTCCGTTAAATATAGATTTTGAACTGGGTAATTTTAATAACTGGCAATGTGATACGGGCAGTACTAAGGCAACTGTTAATATTAATACCAATTTTATAAACGTTATTCCTTCGGTACCTATCCCGTACAGACATGGGATCATACCAAAAGGCAACCTGGTTGATAAATATAGTGGTATTGCTCTTTCTCCACCCGATGGCGGTAATTTTTCTGTAAAACTGGGTAATGACAGTGTGAACGCACAAGCTGAGCGCATAAGTTATACATTTACAGTGCCGCAAACACAAGCTAATTTCAACATTACCTATCAATATGCAGTAGTTTTACAAGATCCCGGCCATCCAGCAAGTCAACAGCCTCGTTTTACGGCTAAAGTATTTGATATTACCGATAGTACCTATATTGATTGCAGTTCATTTGAATACGTGGCTACTTCTAACCTGCCAGGCTTTAAAACCTCCACCCTGCCCGTCTTTCAAAGTGGAGCAAATACAGTTATATACAAAGACTGGACGGCTGTTAATATTAATCTTAATGGTTACCAGGGGCATCGGCTACGGCTCGAGTTTACAACTGCCGACTGTACACTAGGCGCGCATTTTGGTTATGCTTATGTTGATGTGAAGAGCAGCTGTTCCTCATTAATTACAGGGAATGATTTCTGTCCTTCACAACCAATAGTTACACTTAACGGCCCTGCCGGTTTTAAGCAATATAACTGGTATTCTGCCGATAGATCGAAATTATTAGGTACCGGGGTTAATCTTTCATTACCCTCTGCCGGTTTAGACGGAACAAGCCTGCAGTTAGACTTAATACCATTTACTAATTTTGGATGTCCTAATACCATAACCGCTGTTTTACACGCCTTGCCAGCCGTTACTTTTGCTATAACAAACCCTGTTCAGGTATGTTACCCTTCGGTTATTGATATAACAGATGCCGGTATTATAACAGGCAGCGACGCAAATTTAACCTATACCTATTGGCTAGACGCTGCAGCCAGCATACCCATTGCATCGCCAAAAACAATTAACGCAAGCGGTACCTATTACATAAAAGCTACAGCTCCAACCGGATGTTTTGATATAAAACCTGTAACCGTAGTTATAAATCAATTACCTGTTTTAAAAATAACCGATCCGCCAACTGTTTGCTTAACAACACCTGTTGATATTACTAACCCGGCGGTTATTAATGGCAGCTCTGCAGGTTTAAACTATTCATATTGGCTTGATGCATTGGCAACTCAACCATTAACCACACCATCAGCAATAAAAACCGTGGGGACATATTATATAAAAGCAGTTAATTCGTCCGGTTGTTTTCTTATAAAACCCGTAAATGTTACTTTTTATCCCCCGCCTTTATTGATTGTAAATAATCCACCTGCGGTTTGTTTTCCCGGAATTATTGATATTACTGCAAAAGCGGTTACTAATGGCAGCGGCGCCGGGCTCAGTTTTTCCTATTGGGCAGATACGGCAGCAACGATTTCATTAGTATCGCCGGATAAAGTTGCACAAAGCGGAACTTACTATATTAAAGCTATAAATAATAACGGATGTGAAACCATTGAACCGGTTATTGTTACCATCAATCCATTACCGCAATTAGTGATCACTAATCCATCGCAAGTATGTATTCCTGATAAAATAGATATTACAGCACCTGCGGTTACAAACGGAAGCAGTAATGTTAGTACGTTAACATATTGGGTGGACGCTAAAGCAACTATTTCCCTCACAACTCCAAAAGCAATTAGTGATAGCGGGGTTTATTATATTAAAGCAATAAGCCCGCTGGGCTGCGAGTTAATTAAACCTGTGCTGGTTACTATACATCAAACGCCGGTATTGTCAATAACAAACCCTGCTAAAGTTTACGTACCCAACACAGTTGATATAACAAAAAATGGAGTAACAAACGGAAACACAAGCCGCTTAACTTTAACGTATTGGAAAGATATAAATGCCACTGATCAGATAACCAACCCAACAGCAATTTCACAAGCAGGCACCTATTATATAAAAGGAAGTAACACTTATTGTTACGACATAGAACCTGTTGAAGTTACTATTAGTTTAGTTCCGCGTATTCTTGTTCCCACAGCTTTTACACCAACTAAAACCAATAATAATATATTGTTTCCCTTTCTTATCGGTATTAAAACCTTTATAAGCTTTAAGGTATATGATCGTTGGGGCGAACTGGTGTTCCAGGGAAATAGTGCCGACCCTAGGCAAGGGTGGAATGGTATGTATAAAGGAAAAATGCAGTTTTTAGATACTTTTACCTGGTACGCCGAAGGATACGATTACTCTGATAATTTAGTTCACAAAAGCGGCAATACGGTCTTATTAAAGTAGGCAACGTCATGAAATATTTATTTTTTTTCATGTTGTTTATTACCTTATGCTTCAGATGCCGGGCCCAGGATCCACACTTTACCCAATATTTTGCATCACCATTAACCCTAAATCCGGCACTTACAGGCTTTTTTGATGGCACTTATAGATTGGCGCTTAACGAAAGACAGCAGTGGTGGAATGTGGGGTCAAGTTATAGTACAACAAGCGTTTCAGCCGATCTTAAAATTATACCCGATGATATTCCCAGGTTTGACACATTCGGAATTGGTTTTAGCGGGCTATTTGATAAATCATTAAGTGGCGCGTTACTGAGTAATTACATATCGGCGTCAGCTGCTTACCATAAAAGTTTAGCCGGCGAAGGCAGGCAAACACTAGGGCTTGGCTTCCAGGTTAGTTTTGCCAACAGGTTTATTGACTTTAGTAAATTGTCATTTGCTTCGCAGTTTAACGGGGATATTTTTGACCCTAGTATACCCGTATCTTTTGAGAATAATGCCAACACCAAATATTTTGAAATAAATACGGGATTACTCTATGCGCTGCATACAGGGAACGGTAATTTTTACGCCGGTGCTTCGCTATATCATACCAATAAACCTACGGAAACAATATTTGATCCTTCAGGATACCGAATTCCATTTCGTGAAACCATACATGGCGGCGGAGAGGTCAATATTAACCCGTTATCATCAATGCTGTTCAGCGGGGTTTTTATGACCCAGGGCGGTATCAATGATGAACTGATCGGGGCCGCATATGGCATGAAAACAGGTGATGATTTCAACAATTTGAACTCAACTAAGTTATACCTGGGTTTTTGGTACAGGTTCAACGATTCCTACATTCCGTACATAGGTATAGATTATAATAATTTTAATGTGGGGATAAATTACAGTTTTTCTTCCTCATCAATATCGGGTTATCACCCCGCAACATTCGAAGTTTCATTAATATTCAAGCACAAATCAAACAGCAATCAAGCTTCGTTATGTCCACGATTCTAATGACAGTATTTAATCAAAATGTTGTTAATTGCATCCTGTTAAGCGTTCATTTTTAATAAAATATTATTTTGCTTAATACAGTATAATTTGTAGTGTTTTCAGTATTCTTGCCTAAAATATATAGCTATAAATGATAAAAGATCTCCCCGAAAATAATGTTAAAGATATTGCCGTAGCCGTGGCTTTGGAAGGCGAGAATATTGAAAGTAAAACCTGGTATGTGTATTTGATCAACCTGAAAAAAGAGCCTATTGAAAACGTATTGGTAACCTCAAGGGGTTATGGAGAAAAAAACGGTGAGCAGGTCAAAACCTCAACGCTGCGCCACATGTTCCCGGTAATTGCTAACGGCGCGTATAAATTAATAGAGCCTATTGATGAGCAAACGTTTGGCTTAAATAACGAATACTGGGTTAGTTACTATATCGGCACCCAGATATATGATAAAAAATTCATCTTCCTGCCCGAAAGTATTGTCGATTCTAACTTTATTAAGCTGCCTGTGGTTAATAAGCCGGGGGTAATGATAAGGTAAGTTGGCAGTTTTGAGTTTGCAGTAAGCAGTTAGAAATATTACTGCAAACTGCCCACTGGCAACTGCAAACTCAAAAACTAACTATCAAACTTCTCCAATAGCTTCAACAGCGTTTCAAAATCCTTTGGATATGGGGCATGTATGGTGACGGGTGTGCCATCCATTATTTTAAAGGTAACCTCGTAAGCATGCAGTGCGAAACGTTTCATAATGGGCAGTTCTTCCTGGTCCTTACCTAAATGGTATTTACGTTTAATTGCTGACAGGAACACAGGCTTACCTTTATACATTTCGTCGCCGGATATAGATGCGCGCTGGGTAGCCAAATGTATACGTATTTGGTGCATACGGCCGGTTACCGGGCGGCATTCAACCAGCGTATAGTGTTTAAAGTATCTGATGGATTGGAACCACGTCTCTGCACGCTTGCCTTCCTGCCGGCTAATGGTGACATTGCCCTTGCCTACATTCAGTATGGGCAGATCGACCAGCAAATTTTCAAAAACGTGGGTGCCGTCAATTACGGCATGGTATACTTTGTTCACCTGCCGCCGCTCAAACTGCATAGCTACAGAACGATATGCTTCGGGGTTTTTGGCTATAATTAAAGCGCCCGAGGTCTCTTTATCTAACCGGTGGCATATTTGTGCGTCGGGCGAATAATCTTTAGCCAGGCGCAATATATTGATCTCGCCACCCTCCCGCTCATCCAGCGAACTTATAAAGGCCGGCTTGTTTATTACGATCAGGTCATCGTCTTCAAACAATATCAGGTCGGCAAATTTTGGAAACTTCATGTATAATTATATAGCCGGCAAAAATACGGTTATTAAAACAAACTTTAACTGGTGCGGTTATTGTACTTGAAAAACATAATTATCAATCTAACTATTAAAAATTATGAGTACAAGAGCAACCAAACCTGACGAAAAAGGATTTTTTGAAAAGGTAAAAGAAACGTTTGAAGAACTTTGGGATGGTACCAAAGACAAAGCCGAAGACATAAAAGATGCAGCCGAAGATAAATTTGACGACTTGAAAGGTGCCGCCGAGGGCAAGCTTAAGGATCTGAAAAAATCAGTATCTGCCAAAAAAGCTACTGTCGCCAAAAAAGCAACTGGTGAAAAGACTAACGCAGTTAAAAAAGTAACAGCCGCCAAAAAAGATATTAAAAGCAAGGCAGCCAGCACAACTGCGAAAGCCAAAACAGCTGCTAAAGATGTAAAAGCTAAAGCCGATACCAAAGCAAAGGCTATTACCACCAAAGCCAAAGCAGCAGTTAAAGATGTTAAAGTAAAAGCCAAATCAAAAGCTAAGCAGGCTGTAGGCAGCACCAAAAAAGCTGCGCCAAAAAAGAAAGCCGTTGCATAACAAGTTGTGGTAACAAAAAGGCCCCGGAAAAACCAGGGCCTTTTTTTATGCTTCAAATTTATAGCCAACGCCTTTAACGGTGGCTACTATATCATCTCCCAGTTTTTCGCGGAGTTTACGTATGTGTACATCAATGGTACGGTTAGTAACCACTACCGAATCTTCCCAAATGTTTTTCAGTATCACCTCGCGGGTATACACTTTGCCCGGTTTAGAGGCTAACAGGTACAGTAATTCAAATTCTTTTTTGGCTAATACCACTTTCTCGCCTTTTTTGAAAACCAGGTAAGCCTCTCGGTCAATAACCAGGTCGCCAATTTCAAGTTTGTTGTCGGCAGTATCTTCGGCCGGCGCGTTTCTGCGCAGTATGGCATTGATACGGCTAACTAAAGCACGCGGTTTTATAGGCTTGGCTATATAATCATCCGCGCCCACATTAAAGCCCGCAATTTCCGAGTATTCTTCACTCCTTGCCGTTAAAAATACCATAAAGGTATTCTTAAACTCGGGCATGGTACGCATAATACGACAAGCCTCAATGCCATCCATTTTGGGCATCATAATATCCAGCACAATAAGGTCGGGTAATGATCTTTTTGCTTCGGTAACGGCTTCCTGCCCGTTACGCGCCAAAAATACCTGGTAGCCTTCTTTCTTTAAGTTATACTCAATAAGCTCCAAAATATCGGGCTCATCATCAACTATCAATATTTTTTGTTTGGTAGAGCTGCTCATGAACTATCTAATTTTGGTATAAATGTATATACTTAATAGAAGCAAACCGTTAATTTAATATTAACAAATTGTTAAGTGTGATTTTAACTTAACATTCTATTGAGGCTTATTAAATGTTTTGTTTAAAAAATCTTCAAGTGCCGCGCCTGTAAGATTTTTAGCGACGATAATTCCCTGTGGATCAATGATAAAGTTTGAAGGGATAGCTTGTATATGATATAATGCTTCGGTGGGCCCGTCAAAACGTTTCAGGTCCGACGCGTGGTTCCAGGTTAACTTATCAGCAGTGATGGCTTGCTGCCATTCGTTTTTTGTTACATCCAATGATATGCCTAAAATATTAAAACCTTTTGGGTGATAAACGGCATAAGCCTTAACCACATTAGGGTTTTCGGCACGGCAGGGGCCGCACCACGACGCCCAAAAGTCGAGCATTACATATTTGCCTTTATAGTCGGCCAGGTTAACGGGCTTATCATTTATACCCATAGTAGTAAAATCAGGCGCCTTGTGCCCTACCGAAATGGGTTTTACCTCCATCATTTGTCGTATAAAGCGCTGCACACCGGGGTTATCGCTAAAAGTGCCTTTGTCTTTTATGGTGTCGGCATAGGCCACTAACTGCTGCTCATATTTCATAGGCTCCAGCGATGCCATGGCATAAAATGCGGCCAGCGATGTTTTGTTATTGTTTACAAACTTTATAACCGCCGAACTATAATCGTCCATGTTTTTCATAAACAGCGGCATATAAGCTTTTACCAGCGAATCAGACTCTTTGCCCAATGCCTCAACTTTAGCCTGGTATTCAGCAACTACCTTGCTGCTCTTATCGCCATAAAAATTACTCAGTCTGTTAAATTCCTGTATTTTTTCGGAGTTTTCAGACCCTGTAATTACATAGGCATGGTCCTTATCGTTTTCATCGGTAGTAAAAGTGATCACATCCCCATTTTTCGCGATCAGGTCGTATATGGCGCCGCTTATACGCAGTTTATATAAATTGGCATAAGGCGCCGGGTGTTTAAATTCGAATTTGCCGTCCTCGTTTAAACTGGTAGAATCAATAATGTTTATCTGCGAGCTGTCGGCTTCCAGCAGGTACACTTTTTTTAACTTGCCCGGATTATTAATAGTGCCTGAAATTTTAAAAGCCGATTGATCCTTGCAGGAAGCGATTAAAAGGGACACGGCAATAACACAATAAACTGCTGAACGTATTTTCATTTGGATTCTAATTCTTTAATTAATAAGCGGTTGGTAGTTTGCGGATCGATCTTTCCATGCGAAACTTTCATTATCTCGCCCATAAACAAACCAACAACGCCTTTTTTACCCTTTTGGTACTCGATAACTTTGTCGGGGAACTTGGCTAAAGCATGTTGAATATATTGACTTACCTCATCACTGTCGGCTGTAATTAGCAGGTTAAGTTCGTTAGCAACAGCTTCGGCGCTTTTACCCGGCGACTTTAGCAGCGCAGGGAATAATTTATGTGAAGCTACCGAATTATTGATCGAACCCGCGTCGACCAGCTTAATTATGCCGGCAAGTTTTATGGGCTCAATATTCAAGCCGGTGATAGATAAGCCGGTTTCGTTCAAATACGATTTAACAGCGCCCATCATTAAGTGGGCGGCGGCTTTATAGTTAGCGGTATGTTTTATTAACTCTTCAAAGTATAAGGCGGTTTCTTTGTCGGCAGTAATTACCCCGGCATCATATTCCGACAGGCCCAAACCCACATATTTACTATACAACTGGTTGGACAATGCGGGTAATGATTGCCTGATACGCTCTATGTAAGCATTATTCAGTACTATAGGCATCAGGTCGGGTTCAGGGAAATAGCGATAATCGTTTGCCATTTCCTTTGAGCGAAGTACCGAGGTTTCGCCGGTATCCTCATGAAAATTCAACGTATTTTGGTCAATATGGCCGCCATTCTCCATGATATTTACCTGGCGGATAAACTCGTGCTCGATCGCCCTATGCACATTGCGTATGGAGTTCAAATTCTTTACTTCGCACCGGTTGCCGTATTCCGTAGCGCCTTTCAACCTTACCGATATATTGGCATCGCAGCGCATACTTCCTTCTTCCATGTTACCGTCGCAAATATCCAGGTAACGTAATAGCTTGCGTATCTCTACCAAAAATTGCCCGGCTTCGTCACTGCTGCGCATATCGGGTTCTGATACGATCTCGATAAGGGGAACTCCTGCCCTGTTCAGGTCGATCAGCGAATCCTCATGGTGATTATCATGCAGGCTTTTACCCGCGTCTTCTTCCATGTGGATATGGTGAATAGCTATATTCTTTGAAGTTCCGTTGGATAACCTGACCGTAACAAAGCCCCCCAGGCATACCGGCATTTGATGCTGCGATATTTGGTAGCCTTTGGGCAGATCGGCATAGAAATAGTTTTTACGAGCAAAGTTGTTTTGCAGGTTAATGGTACAATTGCAGGCCAAACCCATTTTTACAGCGTACTCCACCATGTGTTTGTTAATGCGCGGCAAAGTGCCCGGATGACCCAATGAAATAGCGCTTATATGATGATTTGGTTCAGCGCCAAAAGCTGCCGAATCGGGCGAAAATGCCTTGCTTAATGTAGATAATTGCGCGTGAACCTCTAATCCAACAACTAATTCATATTTTTCACTAATTTCTACCGGCAGGAGTGTCATAAACTAAAAGATGAGCAATATTTGCTTATCGGTGCCAAATATATAAAATTCCATTTAACCTATTAAAATAGTAGCCCTTTTAATAATGCCTTTGTGTACTTTGTGCATCCTCTGCGTACTCTGCGGTTATTTTAACACAGAGCGCACCGAGAAAGGTCACAGAGGTCACAAAGCATCTGGTTATTAAGCAATAAAGCTTTTCGCTTTTACCAAAACTGCGTCAAGCCCATTTACATCCTTACCGCCTGCGGTAGCAAAAAATGGCTGGCCGCCACCGCCGCCCTGTATCTCCTTAGCCAGTTCGCGTACTATTTTACCGGCATCAAGTCCTTTTTCTTTTACCAGCCTGTCATCTATCATTACCGTAATATTAGGTTTGCCATCAATAACGGTGGTTAGTACCAGGTAAAGGCTGGGCACAACATCCTTTAACTGGTAAGCCAGGTTCTTAATGGCATCGGTATTGGGCAGTTCCACTTTTTGACCGATGAAATTTACGCCGTTTATAAACTGCGCCGTTTTAGCCAGTTCATCCTTTAAGCCTGATGATCTCTCGAATATGGTCTTTTCTACCACCTTCTTTAACATCGCATTCTCTTGCAGCAGGCTTTCAATGCTTTTGGCAATGTCTTTGGGATTTTTTAGCAGTTCCTTTACCTGTGTTACCAGTTTGGTTTGCTCCTTAATAAAATTCTCGGCAGCTATACCAGTAATAGCCTCAATACGACGCACACCCGCGGCTACGGCGCTTTCGGATACAATTTTAAAATAACCTATAGCCCCGGTAGCTTTAACATGGGTACCGCCGCAAAGCTCCTTGCTGAATTGCTCATCAAAGGTTATTACCCGCACAAAATCGCCGTATTTTTCTCCGAACAGCGCGGTAACGCCGCTGCTTATCGCTGTATCATAAGGCACATCGCGTTCTTCTTTCAGGGCGATATTTTCGCGTACCTTTTCGTTTACAATAGCTTCAATTTGCGCCAGTTCCTCATCGGTAACTTTAGCGAAGTGCGAAAAGTCGAACCGCAAATAATCGCTGTTAACCAACGACCCTTTTTGGTTTACATGCGCGCCCAATACCCGTTTCATAGCGGCATGAAGCAAGTGCGTAGCGCTATGGTTATTCATAATATTGTTGCGGCGCTCATGGTCGACAATGGCTGTCAGGGCATCGTCAATATCATCCGGCAGTTTATCTACGTAATGAACAATGAGGCCGTTCTCCTTTTTGGTATCCGTAACATTAACCACCTCTCCATCCGGGAAAACCAGTTCGCCGGTATCGCCTACCTGGCCGCCACTTTCGGCGTAGAAAGGTGTTTTATCCAGTACCAACTGGTATTGCTCCTTGCCTTTAGCGGTTACTTTGCGGTATTTGGTAATATGCGCTATGGTTTCCGTTTCATCATAGCCTGTGAATTGGGTTTCTTCGTCTTTTAAAGTTACCCAATCGCCTGTATCGACTATGGAGGCGGCACGGGAACGGGTTTTTTGTTTTAGCAGCGCATCATTAAAACCATCGACATCAACACTCCACCCTATTTCTCGAGCCATTAACTCCGTAAGGTCTATTGGAAATCCATATGTGTCAGACAATTCAAATGCAATTTCCCCAGGCAATTGTTTAGGGTGGCTTTTATTTATATAATTTTTTAATGCATTGTATGCTTCGTGATAATCAGTTTTATCATTTATAACTCGCTCCAATTCATGAATAGAAAAACCACCTCCATTAGTTGGTTTATCAATATAAGTTGAAATAAATTGTGCCAAATTTAAAACCACAAAATTTGTGTTAATCAAATAATCAGCCGTGTGGTAAGTTTCTTTGGAAGTCTTGTTTCCAGAATCTGTTCCATAATTAACAACTTGGGTAGTTTTAATTTTCTCCCAAGGCTGTTCATAGTGTTTATCTAAGAAATCTTGTATGTCTGTTATATAACTAATATAACCTGTTAATATATCTATTCCTTTCCCTAAAGTTCTTAAAAATGAATTTTCCTCCTCCAAAATTACCTTTTGTACAAAGTCCTTTTGATTATATAATTCGCTAAACACATATTTAAACTGTTCAGCAAGTAAAGGCACCAATTTATTTAAAAACGGTTCTTTAATATCTAAATATTGATACTGGTATCTTACCGCCCTGCGTAATATCCTGCGGATAACATACCCGGCTTTATTGTTGGATGGTAACTGTCCATCAGCAATGGTAAAGCTTACGGCGCGGATATGGTCGGCTAATACGCGCATGGCAACGGATACGTTCCAGTCGGCATCACCGGGCACAGCAGCGGCATTATATTTTTTTCCTGATTTTTTTGATATAAAATCTATTATTGTTGTAAATACATCTGTGTCATAATTAGATTCCTTGCCTTGAATTACCCTCACCAACCTTTCAAAACCCATCCCGGTATCCACATGCTTAGCCGGCAATGGTTGTAACGAACCATCCTTTAAACGGTTAAACTGCATGAACACATTGTTCCAAATCTCAATAACCTGCGGATCGTCACGGTTTACTAACCTTTCACCTTTTACCTTTAACCTTTCAGCCTCAACACGGTTATCATAATGTATCTCCGAGCAGGGACCGCATGGGCCTGTTTCGCCCATTTCCCAAAAATTATCCTTTTTGTTTCCTAATAAAATATGGTCTTCGGGCACATACTGTTTCCAGTAATCATAAGCTTCCTGGTCTTTGGGCAGGCCGTCCTTTTCGTCGCCTTCAAAAACGGTAACGTACAGGCGGTTTTTATCAATTTTTAATACTTCGGTAAGCAGTTCCCAGCTCCACTCGATCGCTTCCTTCTTGAAGTAGTCACCAAAGCTCCAGTTGCCCAACATCTCGAACATGGTATGGTGGTAGGTATCAATACCCACTTCTTCGAGGTCGTTATGCTTGCCTGATACCCGCAAACAACGCTGGGTATCGGCTACTCGCGGAAATTTCGCGGGCGCTTCCCCTAAAAATATATCTTTAAACTGGTTCATGCCCGCATTGGTGAACATGAGCGTAGGGTCGTTTTTTATAACAATAGGCGCCGAGGGCACAATGGTATGCCCTTTAGAAGCAAAAAAATCAAGAAAAGCCTGTCGAATTTCGTTAGCGGTCATGGGTGCAAAGGTAATTATTAGTCGGAAAGTCCGAAAGACCGGGAGACGGAAAGTTTAGCTATAATTCATAAACAAATTAAAAATAAAACATTAAATTTGTTTATGGAGACTTTGAAAATTGATATTCAGAACGATCAGGAAAAGAAAGTGCTTTTAGCTTTTTTAGATAGCTTAAGTTATCACTATAGAAGCGATAGTGACGATTATGTTTTATCAGATGACCAGGTAAAAGAAATGGTTAAACGTAAAGCTGATTTTCTTTCCGGTAAAACAACATCGCGTGCATGGAGCGAAATAAAGCAACGGTACGAAGGTGTTTAAAATAGATTTACTGGCATTAGCAGAAGATGAGTTATCCGAATCGTATGATTGGTATCAGGAACAACAAGCAGGTTTGGGCAATAGATTTTATAATGAAGTAAATCATTACTTAACACTTCTTGAAGAAAATCCTTATCAATTTCCGATAAAATATATTGAAGAATTACGTTCGGCTTCATTAACCGTTTTCCCGTTTTTGATTATATATTGGATAGATGAGCCAAATAATATTGTTTTTGTAACATCTGTTTTTCATACAAGCAGAAATCCAAGGATATTTTAATTCCGAAATCGAAAATCCGAAATCCGAAATAACATATACATTTGTACATGCCTTACAAAGAACACGAGATCAGTAAAATGTATTATACCATGGGCGAGGTATCGGCTATGTTTGATGTGAACGCGTCGCTCATCCGTTATTATGAAAAGGAATTTGAAGTGCTGCAGCCAAAAAAGAATAAGAAAGGCAACCGGCTGTTTACCCCGGAGGATGTAGAAAACCTGAAGATTATCTTCCACCTCATCAAAGATAAAGGCTATACCCTTAACGGCGCCAAAGAACATTTAAAGGGCAACCTGCATGATACGCGTGACAGTCAGCGGGTAATTAACTCGCTAGAAAATTTGAAAAAGTTTTTGTTAGAGGTTAGAGATCAGTTGTAGTCTGAACCCTGATTTGTTGGATTTAAGGATTGCTTGATTAAATTGCACAAGCATTTGAGAGATCGTGTAAATGTTTATTTCATGGTAATCTGTTAATCCCATAAATCATGGTTCAGAAATGATAGCTAATCATAAAGGCGAAATACCGTTTGTTATACTTATTCTACCCTTTTTATTGGGGATTGCCGTCGGGTTAAACTTCCTCATCGCCTCCTCCTATTTTACCTGGCTAACTGTTTCCCTGCTTGTATTAAGCCTGGCTTTCATTATTCTTAATTTAAATTATTCACGGTTCAAATTATATAAAGTACAATGGGTTGGCGGCTTGCTCATTACCTTAATTTTATTTTTAACGGGATGGGTTAGCGTTATCCGTTATAATGAATTAAATAACGCGGGGCATTTTTCAAAAAATCCGGCGCAATATTTGGTCGTAAAGATCAATAATGAACCGGTTGTAAAAAACGGGCTGGTGCGTTTTACAGCAAATGTTGAACAGCAACTGATCAATGGAAAAAGAATAACTACCAACGGCACATTGCTTATCGCTATAAAAGACAGCGCGGCAAATAAATTATATTATGGCGATGAATTATTGATCCCGGCCAAATATAACGCCATCGACCCCCCGTTTAACCCGGCTGAATTTAATTATAAAAAATACCTGGCCTACCAGAATATCCACTACCAGGCTTTTTTGTACCCAAAGCAATTTATTGTTTTAAACACCAATACGGGCAACCAGCTAATAGCTTATTCGCTAAGGCTGCGCCAGCGGCTGGTTGAAAAATTTAAGCGAAATATGCACGATACATCGGCCATAGCTGTGGCCTCAACGCTGATATTAGGGTATAAAGCCGATTTGAGTAATGACATACTACAGGCTTATTCAAAAACAGGCACCATACATGTGCTGTCGGTTTCGGGGGCGCATGTTGCTATTATTTATATCCTGCTCAATTTCGCGCTCGGTTTTTTAGGGCGGTATAAATACGGGAAAGTGGTAAGGGCTTTATTGATTATAGGATTGATATGGTATTATTCGCTGCTCACAGGCTTCTCTCCTGCTGTTTGTCGCGCGGCGGTAATGATCTCTTTAATCATTATCGGCAAAACTTACAGCCGGTATATCAATACTTTAAACATACTGGCCATATCGGCGTTCCTGCTATTGCTGTACGATCCATTTTTTATTACCGATGTTGGCTTTCAGCTTTCTTATTTAGCGGTTGCCGGATTGATCGTATTCCAGCCGCTGGTTTATAAATGGTTTAAATTTAAAAACAAATGGGCCGACAAACTATGGTTACTTTGCTCGGTATCCATATCCGCGCAGGTAATAACTTTTCCGTTAAGCGCGTTTTATTTTCACCAGTTCCCGGTTTATTTTCTCATCAGCAACCTGTTTATTATTATCCCGGTAGAGATTATCATGTACACCGGTATTCTTTACTTAATGATACCACAATTGCCTGTTGTTTCCGCTTCGCTGGGATTTGTACTGGAAGGATCCATCCTGGTAATGAATAAGGTTTTGGCGGTTATAGAACATTCCCCCTTTGCCAGTATCGGCAAAATATGGTTAACCACGGCCGAGTACCTGCTGGCCTATGCCATCATTACCTCCCTGTTTTATTTTTTGTTCGACAGGAAACCGTGGCTGTTAAAATTAAGTTTGGCGATCATGCTTTTATTGGCGGTGAGCATCAGTTTAAAGCGGGTTAACACCTCGCGGACCGACAACCTCACCTTTTTAAACCTAAAAAAGCACCAGGGACTTGTATTTAAAAGCGGCGATAAAGCGGTTGTATTAGCAGATATTAAGGCTGATGATAAAAATTATCAATATTCCATTCAGCCATATTTAGATAGTTTAAAGCTCGCTAACGCTGCTTTATATAACTTAAAGCAAAATATAAGCACCCCTTTCCTGGTGAAAAACAATAACCTTATCCGTTTCCAAAACAAAACGGTGCTGCTGTTTAATAAAGAAATTCAAGGCATACAGTTACCTCAAAAACTAAAGGTTGATTACCTCTACATTACCGGCAACCCGCGTACTACTATAAATGAAATTAACAAAAACTATAATTACGCCCTATTGGTTATTGACGGCAGCAATTCCGACCATTTTGTTAATGACCTGCAAAAACAGGCGCAAATTATGGGCGTGAAATGTCAAATACTAAAACGTAACAATTCATTTAGTATCGTATCTAATTAAAAATTTATCCGCATAAAAAATTTGTCGGGCAAACAATAAACTGCTAAATTGTGCTTATAATTTAAAAACTATGAATATTAAATTTTCAAAAATTGCTTTGGGCCTGGCGTTTACGGCTATTGCATTTAGCGCGAGCGCGCAAAAAAAATATACGCAAGGTACTATCACCTATTCAGCATCGGCAAATGGACAAGAAGGCGAAAGTAAAGTATATTTTACTACTGATTCAAGCGTATCTGTAGCGCAGTATGGACCCGCAAATGTTAAATTGCTTATCAATACCAAGGGTACTTATTTTGCTGTATTGCTTGACGTACCGGTTGCATCAATGAAAAAGGTGGCGGTACTAACACCCGATGAAATAGAACAAGGGCTGGCTGCGGCACCTAAGTTGACGTTTACAGCCGGTACCGAAACCAAACAAATAAGCGGTTTTAATTGCAAAAAGGTTACTGTAAAAGACACCAAAAGCGGCAGTACTTATACCGCGTGGGTAACTAATGATATTAGCGCCCCGGTAAACATTTTGACAAGATTTTTTGCTGACGCCGGAGGTTTTCCTGTTCAGTTTACAACTTTTCAAATGGGGCAACCCGTGGATGTTACCTTAAAATCAATAACTGATGAAAGGGCCCCGGCCGGAACATTCGGTATTCCAGCAGGGTTTGAAAAAATATCCTATGATGATTTAAAAGCCATGGGCGGTAAATAGTCACGACCATAACATTTTCTTAAAGGCTTCTTAACCTTATGGTAAAATAATTTACTTTTGCCATCCATGTTGAGAAGCCTTTATAGTTTTATCAGATATTTTCTTTTCTGGCTCCTGTTCTTTGCAATAACAAGGGCCACGTTTGAAATATATTTCAATAAAAAACTTCATGGCGCCACTTTTGGCGATATCGCTAAAACCTATTTTTATGGCATCCGCCTTGATCTGTCGGCCACGGCTTACATTGCCATAGTTCCGTTATTGGTATTTATTATTAACTGGTTCAATAAAGGAAATCATGTAAAAAGTATATGGCTAAAGGTGCATACCTGGTTTTGTTTAGTTGTTATCAGCTTCATTGCCGTTGTTGACATAGGCATATTTACAGAATGGGGAACAAAAGTTAATTTCAGGGTGTTTGATACTTTGTATAATTCGCCTGCTGAATCAATGTCGTCTACCGCGTCCTCCCCAATCGCGTTAAACTTGACAATAGGAGCGCTTTTAGTGCTGACGGGGATTGTTTTATCGAATTTTATTATAGATTATTCCTTTAAAAAGCCCGTTGAAACCAAAACGGCCAAAATCCTTTTTAGCATTGGTTTGGTATTGGTAAATTTTTTAATACTTCGCGGCAGCTTATACAAAGCTCCGGTTGACCAAAGCGCGGCTTATTTTTCGGATAACCAGATATTAGATATTTCGGCAGAAAACACAGAATGGAACCTCGCCAATGACGTTTTTGAGAATTTGCGCCATCCTTACAATCCTTATTTATTTTTGCCCCAAACAGAAGCAAAAAAAATTGTTGATGAAACATTTGCCGTAAAAAAAGACACGACCTTACACTTGTTAACTACTGATAAACCTAACATTGTTATCATTCAATTAGAAAGCTTTACGGCTGATGTTATCCAATCATTAGGGGGCGAAAAGGGCGATGCGCCCAACTTTGAAAAATTTATTAAAAATGGAGTTTTATTCAATAATATTTATTCGGCAGGCGACCGGACGGATAAAGGCATCATTGCTATTTTAAGCGGGTTCCCGTCGCAAGCTATACGCTCTATTATTATGGATACGGTTAAGCAGGAAAAATTACCTTCCTTGCTAACCGAGTTTAAAGATAATGGCTATACTACCTCTTATTTTTACGGCGGCACTGCCGAGTATATGAACTTTGATAACTATATGGACGATCATAAAACTGACCATATTTTTGATAAAAAGAGTATCCCTAAAAACCAGATAGGCTCAACCTGGGGAGCCCATGATAATATTCTTTTCTCCAAACATATCAATTACCTGGATACGCAACCCAAGCCATTCTTTTCGTTGATACAAACTTTAAGCAATCATGAGCCTTTTGTATTACCCGTTAAGCCACATTTTCAGGGTAATGACCTGCCCAATATGTTCAGGAGTACAACCTGGTTTACTGATTCGTGCCTGAACGCCTATTTTGAGGAAGCCAAAAAACACAGCTGGTATAAAAACACACTTTTTATTTTGGTGGCCGATCATGGGCACCGCTTACCTAAAAAAACATCGGCGGCATACGATCCTGCGAAATACCATATTCCGTTATTGTTTTTTGGCGATGCAATAAAGCCTGAATATCGCGGTATGCAGGTAAACAAATTAGGCAACCAAACTGATATTGCCGCGACACTACTTGCGCAGCTGAATATGCCGCAACAAAAATTTAAATGGTCAAAAAACCTGCTCAACCCATACTCCGGGGAATTTGCCTTCTTTGACTGGGACAACGGCTTTGGTTTTATGTTGCCAGGGCAGGCAATATCATACGATGGTACGGGTAAACGAACGATCTACGTGAGAAATAAAAATGCCGGGAAAGCCCTTACAAATGAAACGTTGCTACACGGGGAGGCTTTTATGCAACGGATATTTACAGAATACCTGGCTGATTAGTGGCCCACTCCGGAGTCCCCAATGCTATTAAGTTAGGAAATAGATAAAAGGGGAAATTAATATCGAACACCGAATTTCGAATGATGAACACCGAAGTCATTACTATATTGAACTAACACACTTCATTATTCATCATTCGAAATTCAGTGTTCGATATTGTTTGGCTTAACTTAATTAGGATTGGGGGTTTCTGAATTACCTACTTTACCACCCCCGTGGCCGCCCAAAAAAGTATATAAGTTTTTGACAGGTTCCTTAATCTCACAGCTGTAAGCACACGCCCCGCATCAGGATGAATATTCAGCGCGTGGATATTGTGGTGGTCTTTTTCAGTCAGCGTGTTTTTGTTACCCCATTTGCCCATGTTATGCACTACATAACTAAAATCAGGGTCATTATCCGGCACATCCTTGAACCAGTCGGGTAAAACAATGTTTTTTGTTTCTGCGCCGTCCTTGTACATCAACTCCAATTGCAGTTTCGAATCACCATAAGCGCTGGTCAGGCTTAAATACAGGCCACTGTATTTATTAGGAGGTACCTTAATTATGAATGAGCCGGTATCCGATAAATAACGTGTTTGATATTTCACACCCTCATCATTGGCATAATGCAATAAAATAGCGGGATGGTGTTCATTTGCCGCAATTAAAGGGTCGTCAGGCAAGGCATGGGGGTCGGTATCGCCTTTAAATTTCGCGGCGGCCATAGTGAGGTAGCCGTTTTGCTTGTCGACACCGTTTGTCCAGGTAATTAGCTCGCCTTTGGTTAAGGTGGTCACCGAGCGCGTGTTTAAAATATGGTTTACATCTATTTGAATTACCTCACCGGCTTTAAATAAAAAGGCAGAGTTCATTAATAAAGCGCTGATAAGGCCCGTTATTAACAGGTATTTGCTAATTGGTTTACGAAACATAGCATAAAGGTAATATTTCCTGCATTTAACACAATTTAACTTCTCCTAAAAAATCTCTCATAAAATCATAACCCATTTTTTATATTTTTGCACAGGTTGAAAAACGCACCGGCTCCAACCCTATCGCTAATCAATGGATATATCAGTTGTAATACCGCTCTATAACGAAGTTGAATCGTTGCCCGAATTGACCTCGTGGATAAGCCGTGTAATGGAAGAAAATGATTTTTTATATGAGATCATATTGGTTGACGACGGAAGCACAGATGGCTCGTGGGAAATGATTGGCAAGCTTCGTTTAAATAATCCTTTTATAAGGGGCATAAAATTCAGGCGTAATTATGGTAAATCGGCCGCGCTAAACACCGGTTTTGATGCTGCCGAAGGCAATGTAGTAATTACAATGGATGCCGACCTGCAGGATAGCCCCGACGAAATACCCGAACTTTACCGCCGCATTGTTGAAGAAAAATACGACCTGGTATCGGGCTGGAAAGCCAAACGGCATGATCCTTTAAGCAAAACAATACCAACAAAAGTATATAACGCGGCTACCCGCCGCATGTCGGGGATACATAACCTGCACGATTTTAACTGTGGTTTAAAGGCCTATCGCAACGCTGTTGTAAAAAACATAGAGGTTTATGGCGAAATGCACCGTTACATCCCGGTTATAGCCAAGTGGGCCGGTTTTACCAAAATAGGTGAACAAATAGTGGAACACCGCCCGCGCAAATACGGGAAGACCAAGTTTGGCATGAGCCGCTTTATAAATGGTTTGCTCGACCTGCTTTCGATATTTTTTGTGGGCAAGTTTGGCAAGCGCCCTATGCACTTTTTTGGCTTAATGGGTGTATTAAGCTTTTTAACCGGAACTATTTGTGTTATCTGGATGATCGTCGAGAAGCAATATGATATAATTCACCGGATAAAGTATCGCGATGTAACCGCGCAACCACTATTTTACATAGCATTGGTAACAGCTATAATAGGTTCGCAGCTATTTTTAACCGGCTTCGTTGCCGAACTGGTTGCCCGCAGCGCCCCCGAACGCAACAAATACCAGGTGGAGGATGTTATTTAATTTGTTAATTTGAAGATGTGCCAATTTGAAAATCATTAAATTTCAAGCAACACTAAACCCTTCAAACAATTTTCAAATCTTCAAATTATAAAATTTTCAAATAAACCCATGTTTTTCTCCATCATCATACCTTTATATAATCGCCCGCAGGAGATAAAAGAGCTGTTGGATACACTTACGCGGCAGGTGTATAAAAATTTTGAGGTGCTGGTGATCGAGGATGGTTCGGTTAACGATGCGGAAGACGTTGTAAAAAGCTTTGCCGACCGCCTGGATGTTAAATACTTTGTAAAGGAAAACGCCGGGCAGGGCTTTGCCCGCAACTATGCCTTCGAACGCGCCAAAGGCGATTACTTTATCATATTCGATTCGGACTGCCTTATACCTGAAGATTATCTGGAGATCGTAAATAATTCACTATCAAAAAACTGGCTCGATGCCTACGGCGGGCCCGACGCGGCCCATTCCTCGTTCACACCGATCCAAAAAGCTATCAGCTATGCCATGACCTCCCCTTTTACAACAGGGGGCATCAGGGGCAATAAAAAAGGAATAGGGCAGTTTCATCCGCGCAGCTTTAATATGGGTATATCAAGGCAGGTATGGGAAAAAGCAGGCGGCTTTATCATTACCCGCCTGGGCGAAGATATTGAATACAGCATCCGCATACATTCCATGGGGTTTAAAATAGGCCTTATTCCAGCTGCTAAAGTGTACCATAAACGGCGTACTAACTTTTTACAGTTCTATAAACAACTCCACTTTTTTGGGCGGGCACGTATTAACGTTTATAAGTTCTTTCCCGGCGGGTTAAAGGCAGTACATTTTTTTCCGGCTATTTTTACACTATCGCTTATATTTACTGTTATTTCCAATATTTTTAACTGGCCAATAGCCGGGTTTTGCAACTTTATCCTGGCGCTTATTATTTTGTTGATATTTTTTCATGCCTGGGTGAAAAACAAGTCGGCAAAAATTGCATTTTTGAGCGTAATAGCTTCCTTCATCCAGTTAACTGCCTACGGGCTTGGCTTTATGCAGGATTTTTGGAAGCGCGTAATATTAAAAAGATCATAAACTGAGTATGTACCACCCATTTTCTATTATTGAAACATTAAGGTCTTCCTGGAACATTCTCAGAAAAAACTTTGCTGTTCTTTTTATTTATTCGATCATATCATTATTCGTTTACGGGTTTTTAAACGTTTTATCGCTCCTGCTTTTTATTAATGATACATTGGTAAGCGAGCTGATCCTGTTCTTTTTTCAAATCCTGATCCAATCATACCTCACATTAAGTTTTTATAAACTGGTACTAACCTTAATGGATAAGGAATATTACGAATTTGAGTTTAAAGAAATAATACCTTCTTTAAAAATGGCATTTAATTTTATCGCCATCATCATAGCCTATACCCTGCTTGTTGCTACCTTATTTTTTATAAATAAATTTTTGGAAGAGTATGATAGCATTTTAGTTATTGTGCAGGTATTAGAAATGGTTTTACTTTTATTTTTATTGGTAAGGTCTATTTTCTGTGTTTGTTTTATAGTTGATGATGATTCAAAACCTGCCGAATCGCTTAAACAAAGCTTTGAAGTAACCAAAGGTAATTTTTTCAACACCTTATTTATCGGTGTAATTATTATTGCCATTATGATAATAACATTAATTCCGTTTGTTTCCATACTCAGTCTTTTTGGCCCCAACCGGAGTAGTATAGAGTTCCTGATAAAAATTTCGTTTTATCTTTGGTTTGTTATAGCGTTTCCAACAGTGCAGGTTATTATTATGGTTACCTATCGTAAACTAATTTACAGTCATCTTGATGTGGATGACGATACTGCCGAAACTTTATAATTATGGGTTTAAAAGCCGCATTAAGCAAGGTATTTGCCGCATGGGTTAATGCAGACCTGAACCGCATCCGCAAAGATGGTTTGGGCCTGCAGCAAAAAACCTTTGAACGTTTAATTGAACAGGCAAAAAATACAGCTTTTGGCAGCGGGCATCACTTCGGCCAAATAAAAACTTATGAAGATTTTAAAAAATACGTTCCTGTTCGCGATTACGAAGAACTTAGCGCATACATTAAACGCGTAGCCGCCGGCGAAGAAAATGTGCTTTGGCCGGGCAAGCCTGTTTATCTTACAAAAACATCGGGCACTACATCGGGCATAAAATATATTCCCATCAGCAAAGAGAGCATGCCCCAACATATTAAAGCGGCGCGAAACGCCCTGCTGAGCTATATTCATGAAACCGGTAACGCCGATTTTTTAGATGGAAAAATGATATTTCTACAGGGCAGCCCTGTTTTAATTAAAAAAGCCGGCATACCCACCGGAAGGCTATCGGGCATTGTGGCGCACCATGTGCCCGCCTACCTGCAAAAAAACCGCTTGCCCAGCTATGAGGTAAATTGCATTGAAGATTGGGAGCAAAAGGTTGACGCCATTGTACAGGAAACTATTAACGAGGATATGCGCCTCATATCGGGCATACCGCCCTGGTGCCAGATGTATTTCGACAGGTTATCGGCAGTTTCACGCGGAAAAAAGATAAATGAACTGTTTCCGAATTTCAAGCTGTTTGTGTATGGTGGTGTAAATTTTGAACCCTACCGTTCGCGTATGCAGGAGAGCATTGGCTTCGCTATTGATTCGATTGAGACCTACCCCGCTTCCGAAGGGTTTATCGCTTTCCAGGATTCGCAAAAAGATAAGGGATTATTGCTGCTGGTTGATTCGGGCATATTTTATGAGTTTGTTCCCGCTGATGAGTATTTTAATGAAAACCCGTCGCGCGTTAGCCTTAAAGATGTGGAATTAGATAAAAATTACGCGCTCATATTAAATACCAATGCCGGTTTATGGGGGTATAGTTTGGGCGATACGGTAAAGTTTGTTTCGAAAGATCCTTATAAAATTTTAGTCACCGGGCGTATTAAACATTATATTTCAGCGTTTGGGGAACATGTTATTGGCGAGGAAGTGGAGCAGGCATTGATGAGCGTGGCAAATGAAGAAGGGATTGATATTATTGAGTTTACCGTGGCCCCGCAAGTAAACGCGCCGTATGGTGAATTACCTTATCATGAATGGTTCATAGAGTTTGCTACGGCGCCAAAGGACATTAAAGCATTCGCTTTAAAAGTTGATAAAGCTTTGCAAGCCAAAAATATTTACTATTTTGACCTTATTGCCGGTAACATTTTGCAACCTTTGATTGTCCGAAGCTTAAAAAAAGACGCGTTTATTAATTACATGCGGTCACAGGGTAAACTGGGCGGGCAAAACAAGGTACCACGGTTAGCTAACGACAGGAAGATTGCGGATGAGTTGAAGGGGTACATCATATAAAACCACGTCATTGCGAGCGAGGAACGAGCGTGGCAATCTCTACACGACAGGTAAGTCGACTTGCAAGCGCAGAGATTGCCACGCTATCGCTCGCAATGACGCATAAATAAAAGCTTTGAACAAAATTAAAAACATAGCCATTCTCGGCTCAACAGGAAGCATTGGCACGCAGGCGCTTGAAGTGATAGGAGAAAACCCATCGTTATTCAATGCTTACGTTTTAACGGCCTATAGCAACGCGTTCCTGCTTATACAACAGGCTTTGCAATTTAAACCTGCATACGCAATAATTTGCGATAAAGGAAAATACGAGGAAGTACTATCGGCACTTGCACATACAACAACCAAAGTTTTGGCCGGTATTGAAGCCATAAACGAAATAATTACCCACCCGGAAATTGATATGGTTATAACGGCCATGGTGGGCTTTGCCGGGCTGGAACCTACAATAGCCGCTATAAAAGCGGGTAAAGACATCGCGTTAGCCAATAAAGAAACCCTGGTTGTAGCCGGTGAGCTAATAACCGGGCTGGCTAAACAGCATAACGTCAAAATTTTACCGGTTGATTCTGAACATTCGGCCATATACCAATGCCTTGCCGGCGAAGAGGGCAACGCGATAGAAAAGATCATACTCACCGCTTCGGGAGGCCCGTTCAGGGGGAAAACTTCGGCATTTTTGGCTGATGTAACCCGCGAAAACGCCCTGAAACATCCCAATTGGGTTATGGGCGCTAAAATAACTATCGACTCGGCTACGTTAATGAATAAAGGTTTAGAGGTGATAGAAGCGAAATGGCTTTTTAACCTGGAAGCGAAACAGGTAGATGTGATCGTTCACCCGCAATCTATTATACACTCTATGGTTCAGTTCGAGGATGGTTCTATAAAAGCCCAGATGGGCCTGCCGGATATGAAACTGCCTATTCAGTATGCTTTAACACATCCTGCGCGGTTAAAAAACAATTTTAAGCGGTTTGATTTTACAGCATACCCCAATCTTACCTTCGAAAAACCTGATACGGAAACATTTCGCAATTTAGGGTTAGCATTCGAGGCTTTAAGCCGTGGCGGCAATATGCCTTGTATTATCAATGCGGCTAATGAGGTTGCCGTAGCGGCGTTTTTAAGTAATAGCATAGGTTTTTTAGCCATGAGTGTTGTTATTGAAACTTGTATGCAACACATCAGCTATAAAACACACCCAACCCTTGATGATTATTTGAATACTGACAAAGAAACACGCATATTTGCGCAAAATTTAATAAAACAAATGCCCGTAAAGGCATACAACTTAATGTAAAGAATGAGTATAGTAATTATGGTTGGCCAGTTAATACTGGGACTTTCGATCCTGGTAATATTACATGAACTGGGCCACTTTGTAGCCGCAAGGGCTTTTGGTATTAAAGTAGAAAAATTTTACCTTTTTTTCGATGCATGGGGATTTAGCCTGTTTAAATTTAACTATAAAGGTGTTGAATATGGCATTGGCTGGCTGCCTTTAGGCGGCTATGTAAAAATTGCCGGCATGATAGATGAATCGATGGATACCGAGCAGCTTGCCGGTCCGCCGCAACCGTGGGAGTTCCGCTCAAAACCGGCCTGGCAGCGTTTAATTGTGATGCTGGGCGGCATTTTTGTAAATGTTGTATTAGGCATATTTATTTTCTGGATGCTTACCGCGCGCTTTGGCGATACCTATATAGCTAACTCAAGTGCAAAGTACGGTATTGTACCGGGCATTATAGGTAAAAAAATGGGGTTGGAAGCAGGTGATAAAATTATTGCCGTTAATGGCAAACCTGTTGACCGTTTTGAAGACCTCACAAAACCAAAAGTATTGCTTGACCATACCGTTTTAACCGTAGAGCGGGGTGGTAATACGCTAAACCTTACAGTCCCCGCCAATATTATAAATGACGTGTCTGATTATGGTAAAGATGGTGTTGAGCAATTTATCAATAGCTTGCCCCGCACTACATTCGCGGTCGATTCTGTGGCCCCAAAAAGTTTTGCGCAAAAGGCCGGCCTTGTAAAGGGCGATAGTATTGTGGCGGTGAATAATACCAAAATTCAATTTTTCGACCAGCTTCAATCCGAACTGCAGGCCAACAAAAACAAGGTGGTAACGCTTACCGTACGTCGCGATCATCAAACCAAACTATTGGCAACAAATGTTACCGGCGAGGGCAAAATAGGTATCGCCTTATTATATGATCTGCCAAAGGAGAAAACAATAAATTATGGCTTTTTTGGCTCATTACCAAAAGGTGCCGATAAGGCCTGGGGCACTTTCGCAACCAATGCCAAAGCCATTGGAAAAGTTTTTAAAGGCGAGGCTAAATTTAACAAGGTAGTTGGCGGCCCGGTAGCTATAGCAACCATGTTTGGTTCGCAGATAGACTGGGTGCATTTCTGGACCCTTGTGGGATTCTTATCAATGGTGCTTGCGTTTACTAACCTGCTACCTGTGCCCGCGCTCGACGGCGGACATGCCGTATTTTTAATTATTGAAATGATAAAGGGCAAACCCCTAAGCGACAAATTTTTAGAACGCGCCCAAATAGTAGGTTTTGTTTTATTAATATCATTAATGGTGTTTGTGTTTGGCAATGACATTGTGAAGCAGGTGTTGAAGAATAAACCGTAAAAAAATTAGACTTACGAAGTTTATAAAACTTCGTAAGTCTTGCCACCAAACAAAAACGTCCGCTTCAAATTGAAGCGGACGTTTTGCGTTAGTATATTTTTTTATTTACTCTGTAGGGTCAACTGCGTTTTCAACAATATCATAAGGCGAACGTTCTTTTTTAAATATTGCCGCCCCTATTAAGCTTATTATTGCACCAATAATAGGATAAACTACCGCCGTACCAAAAGCGCCCATTAGGGGGCCCCATTTTTTGGCTATGCCCATTCCTTTTTCTATCTGTTCGCTTGACATATTTTGTGCTTCCATTTTAGCCCGTGAAGCTTCTAATGCTTTGTCGAACACCGCAGGGCTTAGCACAGCACAATACAAATAAACAAAAACGGCTATTACTAAACCGGTAAAAAGCGCATACCTGAATCCTGCCGAAAAACCTTCTCCAAATGTGATGAAACCGCCTATCTCATCTTTAAATTCTTTTTGCGTAATAAACAAAAAGGCTATAAAAGGAATATACGTCAGGTATTTCAATGGCGAATTCGGATCGATATTCAAAAATTCGAACGCGTACGTTATTACTATAGCTGTTAACGCGTTTATCAGCGCCCACTTGGTAGCTACCTTAGTGGGGTTATTTCTTTCTGTTTTAATTACTTCTTCCATAACAAAATTGTTTAAGGTTTAGGTTAAGGTTTTAAATAAACGACTCTAATATACTAAATACAGCCATATCAAAGCCCTTGTTTATGGCTTTTGCAGCTATAGTATTTTTTTCAACAGTTGTTGGGTTCGGATTCTGGAAGAAACACATCATGGGATAAAACAGCTCTTTCAACTCCGAATCTTCGGGTAGTTTCTCAGCCACTTTGGCTATTTCCTCCAACGGGCTTTCCATGAGTACCTGGTGGGCTATAACCGGTTCATAAATGCGGTACTCATCCTGGAATTCATCATCATCCACCAATAAAAATTCTTTCAGGTAATCTTCCAGTTCAGGTTCAATATCTTCATCTTCACATTCGTTCAAATAAAGCAGCAGGTTCAATAACTCGGTACCCCTGTCCAGTGTTTGTTCTTCAATATCTTCCCATTCGGCGCTGTCAAGGTAATCCTCTTCCAGTTTTTTTACATCTGCGCTGAAAAAGTTGATCATCAGCATATCAAAAAACACCTCGCGCAAAACTTCCAGCTGCGGATGATTGTTAAAAACTTCGTCCAGGGCTTGAACTTTGGTTAAAAAGTTATCTTCCCGTTCAAATACAGCTTTAAATTCCTGGTGCATCTGGTTTACTTCAATGCCGCTATATTTTGAAAATGCCTGCAGCGAGGCCCCCAGCGCTAATTGTATCTTATGATCGATCATTACTTGTCCCATTTAAATAAGTGATTATTATTACAGGTTAACAACACTTTCCCTATTAAGTTCTGCCCAAGATAAGGCGAATTATATGATTTTGACCTGTTATTTTTATGATTGTATTCCCATTCCGCGTCCGCGTCAAAAACAACCAGGTTGGCTTTTTGCCCGGCCGCTATAACCGGCACTTCAATATTAAGTATAAGGCGCGGGTTAACGGCTAATTTTTTTACGATCAGGTCAAGGGTTAATCCGGCTTTTAAGGCCAGGGCAAGGGTGGTTTGAAAACCGGTGATGCCATATTCGGCCACTTCAAACTCTACATCTTTAAACTCTATCTCGTGCGGGGTATGTTGCGATACGATTGCGTCGATTGTACCGTCTTTTAAGCCTGCTATAAGCGCGTTCACATCCTTAAGGGTACGTAGCGGCGGTTTTACTTTATAAAGGCTGTCAAAGCCTGATAGGGCGTCGTCAGTAAGTACCAGGTGATGAGCGGCAACATCGCAGGTTACCTGCAAGCCTTTCGCGCGCGCTTCCCTGATCAATTCCACCGACCGAACAGTCGATATGGTACTGAAATGTATTTTTGATCCTGTATACTCGGCCAGGTACAAGTCGCGGGCTACCATCAGTTCCTCCGCCAGCGAGGGTATGCCTTTCATGCCCAGCAGGGTGCTCATTTCGCCTTCGTTTACTTTGGCTTTGCCTGCAATAGCGGTATCTTCGGGATAGGAGAACACCAGCGCCTCAAACCCTTTAGTATACAACAGGGCTCGCTCCATGAGGCCGGCATCCTGCACCGGGCGGTTACCATCGGTAAAGGCTTTGGCGCCGCTCAGGTACATATCATACATTTCGGCAAGATCCTTGCCCTCCCTTTTATGCGATATGGAACCTAACGGATAAACGTCAACCAGGTTATTTTTGGCACGGTTAAACAAATATTCCACTTCGGATTTTGAGTGTACGGGCGGCTGGGTATTGGGCATTAAGGCTATGCCTGTAAAGCCTCCCGCGGCTGCGGCTTTTGTGCCGGTTTGCAGGTCCTCCTTGGTTTCCAGCCCTAATTCGCCGATATTACAGTTCAGATCAAAAAAACCGGGCGAAACCTGTTTGCCTTTGGCGTCAAAAACCTCTGTATCGGATTCAATGTTGTTAGCGATGTCCGCGATCGTTCCGTTTTTTATTAAAATATCGGCAACTTTTTTATTAAATGGTGAGTTGGGGTCAACAATTGTAGCGGATTTGATAAGCAAATTCATTAGCGCTGCCTTATGTGTAAATTGGTGTTGATCCTTCGGGCTGCAAAATCACCGGTTTATCGGCTTTATAATACTTAATAAGTAATATTTCGGCAGCCAAAAATATCAACGCCAAAATTATACAAAGTTTCCATAATTGCATACCGATATTTTTCTGGCTCACAATATCTTTTAACGAGCCTTTACCCGCCTCTATAACGCTGCTTTCACGCGGTACTATTTTATCCAGTTGGGCCGGGGTAAAATAGCTCATGTCCGATTCGCTTCGGTTATCATTAAATGCCATTACTGAAACCGTGCTATCCTGCTTTTTTAGATCATACAGGCCGGTTTCCTGCAATTGGTCTGATACATATAACAGGGTGCTTCCCTCCTGTTGCCTCACGTCCGGGATGATGCTTTGTGCACCTTTAACTAATTTAAGCACCTGCTTTTCTGACGTTTGCAGGGGTGTGGTTTCCACGGTTTCATCATGCCCCAGTGTATAAAACAGGGGCTGGTCGTGCCCGCTTAATAAAGCTATCCGGAACATAATGGGCACAAAAAGCGCGTGACGGGGCAGGTTACCGAAATCTTCATTTAAAGGAACCGCGGATACATATACCTTGCCCTTGCCGCTATTATACCCCGTCCAGAAAGCCTGTCCACCCGGCAGCTGCATCAAACTTTCATTACTGCCCGATGCGGCGCTTAGCTGGTAATATTTTTTAACTACGGGTAAGTCGGGATTTTTAGGAAGGTCCTCAAAAATATTTTTAAATACCGGGTTCTGTAAGTTAAGCGCCGATACTTTGGCATTTTCTGTAATTAATTTTTCTGGATAAGAAGCACCGAACTGCTGCAAAAAATCACGGTAGTTGGCCAGGTCCGCATCAGCAGCCGGGAACACCGCCAAAGTCCCCCCCTTGCTTACATAAGTTTTTAATTGCTGCGATAAACCTGCCGAAACCGATTTAACATCGCTTATAACAATTAACGGATAGGCGCTTAAGCCAGCGTAATCAACATTGCCATCGGGCACACGGCTGGCGTTAAAAAACTGGTCGGCGCCAAATACCGCTTTTAAATAGGGGTTGGCCGTACCGCCGTCTATCAGCAATACCGTCATTTGCTGCTTTACATTAAAGCTGAAATAAAACTGGTTATCAAAAGTAACCGGGTTATCCTGCAATGTTATTTCGCCTCGCTGCCAGCCGGGGTTTAACCCCGAAAAAGTGAGTGTATCGTTTTGCGTCGAGCGGGCATTTATGGTAAAACCGCCCAATGCTTTCTGCTCGCCGTTTATGATGAGTTTAAGCGGTATTTTTGTTGAGCTTTCCCCGGCATAATTATGCAATTTAACCACCAGCTTCTCCGTTTCGCCGGGGCGGTGTATGGCGCTTAACAGCCATACCGAATCAACTGCCACATTCGCGGGCGTATTGGCGCTCAATTGTACCAGGCTAACGCGTATGCCGGTATCAATTTTCAGCGGTTGGCCGTTTGTTATATTTTTTTGAAAATCGGAGACAACGTATACGGTACGGCTGGCGCCGGGCTGCATATTCAGTAAATTTTGCTGCCGGTTAATAATCTGCTGCAAGTCGCGGCTGCGGGGGCTTATTTTAATTTTATCAACCTCGTCATTAAAATCCTCACGGCTCAATAAACGCTGATGCTTGCCTTCAAAATCCTGCGTAAGCAATTGAAAGCGGTCGTTCATTGAATAGGCCGAAGCTATTTCTTTTGCCCTGCGCTTGGCTTCATCCAGTAAGGAGCCCTCGCGGTTAAGGGTTTCCATGGAATAGGAATTATCTAAAAAAACGCTCACCACCCGCTGCGTACCGGCATTGGTATTATGCTGGCCCGAAATATAGGGCCGGGCAAACGCCAATACCAAAAATAGCAGCGCTAACAGGCGCGCGGCCAGTATTAAACGCTCTTTCAAATTTCTGCGTGACGATTGCTGCTCCTGTATCTCTTTCAGGAACTGCACATTGCTGAAATAAACCTTTTGGTAACGCCTGAAATTGAACAGGTGTACCAATACAGGGATGGCCAGGGATAGTAATGCAAATAAAAAAGCAGGATATAAGAAGTGCATTTTTTTGATGTGCCCCGATAGTTACCGGGATGCGATATTCAAATGTATAAAATTTAGTGGAAAAGAATAACGTGGAGACGCGATACTTTGTGTATCGGTGATAAATATAGTTCAGAGAGGCGGAGCCTCGGCCTATATTGTAACAACGGATTTTAATCCGTTGAGTTGAGCAAGCCATATAAATAAAAGAACCGTAGGTTCGGGCCATGTAAATATGGATCGTGCCAATGGCACTTGTTGTTAAGTATGGCGTGTGCTCACCGGGTTAAAACCCGGCGTTACAAGATTTGTCGAGCCGATGGCTCTTAAAGCAAAATCCAATTACCACAAGCAAAACGTTCGCGGTAGCCCAGTGCGAGGACTCGGATTAGTATTGGAGTTTTTAGTTCAGTAAAGATTATATTTACAAAAAAAGAATTTAAATTTATCATTATGACCAATAAACAGATCCAAAAGTTAAGGGATGCATTTGATTCCATTTTAAGAGCCGATTATATTACGTTAGATCAAATTAGTGAGCTAGACAAATTGGAAAGGTATTTTATTGACTATTTTGGGATATTGCATGGGTTATTGCAAAAACAGGATAATTTTATTTCTGGACGAAGAGGCACAGGGAAAACGACAAATTTACTACGTGGGTATTACGAATGTCTAAAAACTATTTCACCGAAATTAAAAGGTAAGAAGTCACTATTCGGCGAATTAAAAATACTGCCAATTTATATTGATTTAAGTACTTGCAACGACTTATTTGATTCAGAGGATGACCAAAATCAAGTTGCGATTCATTTCATCAGACAAATAATTGAGTCGTTAAAGAAACAATTAGAATTAATGTTTGACGAGAACTTTTTATTGGTTTTCAAAAAAGAAAATCCTGCGTTAGATGATCTTGATTTCATTGAAAAAGTTCTCATTGAAGGGTTGACTCTAATTAACCAGAGACAGATTAACATTACACAAAGAAAAAAAAGTACAGAAAGTTCCGAAATAAGTGGCAAACTCTCATTAAAAGACATCGAAATAGGATCTAAAGTTAACGAAGGCAGCGAAAGAGAAACCACAACAACTATAAGCCAACTTAGAGGAATTAACGTTCAAGATTTTTTAAATAAAATTAATACAATTAAAAAGAAAGCTAAAATTGACAACATTTTTGTTTTTATTGATGAATATTCAGATCTAAATCAAAATTCACAACAAAAATTCTCTGGCCTACTTAAAACATTTTTAGGGTCGCGTATTGGAATGTTCTTCAAGGTTGGAGTAATCACTGATCGGTACGATTTTGGTGACAAAATAATAGTTGGGCGAGATATATTTTCTATTCCTTTAGATTTTCATGAATATGTAGAACGGTATGGTGGCGCAGTAGCGGCGATGACCAAAATGCAGGAATTTGTGGAAAAGTTAATCCTGAAAAGAATTGAAATATTTTGCCCTGAATTCGGCTTTTCTGATGTATTTAAAGCTTCAAAGGATCAAATATTTTATAGAATCACTAGAGAAACAATTGGTGTATCACGGACAATTGGGATTATACTCCAAAACGCATTTGTTCAAGTCCAGGCTAGTCAATCTGCCGATTTGAAGTTGGGACTCGCCGAGGTCAATTATGGTATTAGTTCTGCACGAAAAACGTATCAAAAACAATTTCAAGGAGGAATAAAAAGAAAGCTTATACCCGGCTTTTATATGGATTTATGGAATGCCATTTTGGACAAAGCAATATCTGAAAAAAATAAATTCTCAGATAGGGCGGCAAGTCATCTTATGATCGATCCTGCGAGAAAAGATTATTTAAATGTTTTATGTGAAAATTTTTTAATTCACTTTTTATCTGAAAATGTATCGTCTAAGCATGGGGGCAATTATAATCTATACAGCATTGATTTTGACATATGCAATGAATACAATATAAAATATGCCGATAAAAAGGATGATTATTCACCTATAAGATTTGTATACGACTCCGTAGTAGCGCAATTTGATGCATATTTTACAAAGGACAGATCTAAAAGCTATAAATGCCCTGAATGTAAAAAAATATATGAAGAACAAGATGTGGTCCAATTTCGGGTTAAACGATGTTTTGATGATGATCATTTATTAGAAGAAATTATTCACCTTGAGTCTCCTAAAACGGAAGGCAATTATGCAGAGGTGGAAATTAAAATTTTAGGGTTGATCTCTCAACTTACACCACAAGAAGCGATGACAGCCAGAGAAATTGCAGATGCCGTTGGTTGCACATGGCAAAAAGTTTCGATTTGGGGAACAAGGGTCCTTGCAAAAAAAGGATACATTAACATTGAAAATAAAGACGGCAAGAATTACTATTTTTCTGTAGACTAAATCTATTAGATTTCTGTTCCTCGCTGCCCGAAATTTGTAACTTCAAATGGCCATGCTTTAATTATAGCACAAAAAAAAGCGTAAAGCGCGCGGCCGGGAGTATGGCCCTGTGAAGTGGCAGCGATCGTCCTGACTTGGGGTTTTTGGTTACTCGTATGTTTGAAAACGATTAAGTTTCTTTGGAGAATAGGCAAAAGGATGATATCATAAGGATAAATCCGTCTTAGCATGTGCAGAGATCGCCACGCTACCGCTCGCGATGACGCGTAGTGAGGGGGCGCCCTGCTACCCCCGCGCGTCATCGCGAACGAGGTACGAGTGTGGCGATCTCTACACGATAGATAAACGGGCGACCTGGCGCGCAGAGATCACTACTCCACCTTTAGGCGGATCGCGATGACGCGCGGGAGAAAAGCAAGGATGCAGTATCCTCTCCGCGAAATCGGGCGGTGATGGTAAAATTACCTCAATAATTAGATGGTTTATATAAGTAATATTTAATTTAGCAGTAATTAAACACACGTTGCTGCAATGAATACAAACCCTGTAAACCTGGCCATTCGATTTGCATTAGAAATAGCGATGTTAATTGCGCTGGCCTGTTGGGGCTGGCACTTAAGCGATACCTGGATAAAATATCTTTTGGCTGTTGCTTTTCCTGTATTAGCAGCGATACTATGGGGTGTTTTCAGGATACAAAACGACCCTAACCCGGCGCCGGTTGAGATCCCCGGTATAATAAGGTTATTGCTGGAATTGGCCCTGTTTGGTATAGCTGTATGGGCATTGTACGATATTGGTTTTGGTAAACTGGGTTTAACAATGGCGATTATTGTCATCGCGCATTACCTGGTATCATACGACAGAACCTGGGTTATGTTGCGCAATAAACCATATAAGGGTTTTGTAAAATAAAATACTGCTCAAAGTCCCCCGTTAGTCCGGATTTGCAATTACGAGTGTTCGAAAGATTAAAAGTTCGATTAATTAGCCCTTTTGTCATTCTGAACGTAGTGAAGAATCTTCTACACGCGGCACGAATGCATGATCCAGCATAGCGCAAACCTATCAATTATATAAGATTCTTCACTACGTTCAGAATGACAAATTGCGCTGGTACGGCATCTTTCGAACACTACTAATTTGCAATCCCGCTCTAACTTAAAGCAATGTAAGCTAACAATAAAACAACCCAGCCGTGGCGTGGTTATTTAATTATGCAATGGTACATTGGTTGTTCGGGGTTTCATTATAACGATTGGAAAGGTAAATTTTATCCTGAAGGATTGCCGCAAAAAAAATGGTTCGATTTTTATTGCCAACATTTTGATACGCTTGAACTTAACGTAACCTTTTACCGTTTTCCGCAATTATCATTTTTGCAGACCTGGTATCAAAAAAGTCCGCCCGAATTTCGCTTTTCTGTAAAGGCCCCGCGGGTCATTACGCACTATAAAAAGTTTAATGATACCGGCGATCTGGTTACCAGCTTTTACGATACCATTAATAGCGGCTTAAAAGAAAAGTTAGGGCAGGTATTGTTCCAGGTGCCGCCAAGTTTTCATTATGATGAAGAAAAGCTGGAGCGCATTATCAACAGCCTTAACCCCTCTTTTATCAATGTGCTTGAATTTAGGCATATAAGCTGGTGGCGCGACGATGTTTATAAAAAATTAGCGGAACACCAGGTTGTTTTTTGCGGGATGAGCCACCCAACGCTGCCCGATGATGTTGTGCAAAACACCTCATCAGTTTATTACCGTTTTCATGGTGTGCCCAATCTATACAGGTCGCCCTACTCTATCGGGTTTTTACAGAATGTGGTTGACGCAGTAAAACATAACCCCGCAATAAAGCAAGGCTGGTTTTATTTTAATAATGATTATGATGCGGTGGGGGTGCAAAATGCAAAAGAGATGATTAGATTGATTTAAGTATCAGTTGTATAGCGTTATTGAAACTGTTCCACCCACTTAAAATTGGCTAATCTGCAATTATTTGATTATCAACAACAAAGCCAAAAATTAAGTATAAAAACGCTGACAAATACGTCGTTACACGCTGTTTCATCTTGTTTCACTCAATTTATGTAGTTTGTTTATTTTCAATAGGTTAGCTCAAAATGTTGTTTCACGTGTTTCATTTGTTTCACGCACATGTGAAACAAAACAGCACGCCGTTAAGCCTACTCCTCGCTGCGATGCCGCCTTCTGCGTTTCTTTTTATGCACTACCGCTTTATGATGCTTTTTCGCCGCTTTCTTGCCTTTGGTGTGCTTCTCCTCATGCTTGCTTTGAGGTTGCTGAACGACGACTTTATCAGCTGCCGACAGGGAGTCTTTGCTTAGCTGCTTTACCGTAAAGCTATTGTTGCTTAACCCGTATTCGAGCTTGCGCTTTTGTCCGGTTGATTTAGCCGCAGCCCCACTACCCGTATAAATAGGGAACTCCCTGATGAGTTTTCCTTCCTCTATATAAAAGTTATCATTGCCCCGGTATCCCCTTCTCTGTGAACTGTTTAGTCTGGGGAAATCAAGCTTTTGCGCCTTGTTGTCGTTAAACTCAAAGGCGTATATGGTAGTATAATTAATGGTATCCTTTCCTTTGGCCTGGATGAGTATTTCTGGGTTGCCGTCTGCATCCATATCGGCATTGTACACGTCAACTATTTTGCCGTTAAGGTCGCCCGTAGTGGTAGTGTATTTCCTGCCCGATGAATCAGAATGCAGTATCATAAACGACCCTGTATCAGTTGCCCCCCTGCCCCGGCTTAAAACATCATAATACTGGCCCGGCGAAACTTCCATCAGCTTATGATACCTGAACGGGTCCATGATAACCGGAGCTTTGGGTTGGGCGGTGGTGTCGGCCTTTTTTTGCCCGGGTGTACAACCGGCTATGATAGTGCAGCCGATCAGCATAAAATAATAGAACCTTTGTTTCATAACCGTAAATTTAATTATAAAGGCTGTCGGGCGATAACTCGCCGGTTGGTTTATCGGGCAGGGTCATAAAAACACGCAGACTTCCGGTAATGCCAATATTAAAGTATTTTAAAGTAAAACGGTGATACCCCTTTTGTAAAGCAACCGAACCGCCTTTTTCATATACCGGGTGTTTGCCATCATTATCAACAACCGGCTGATCGTCTATCAGCAATAGCGATCCGTCGTCAGACAATGTTGAAAACCCGTAAACGCCATCAGCATCAATACGTATAAAACCGGTATATATTATGCCAAATGCCGGCATAGTCCTTTTAAACGTATTGACGTTAAAGCTTTTGGTTATCGATGTATCAGCGGGTTCCGCGGCTAATTTAAAATCAGCGGTACTGTTAAACTCACCCGGGAAAAGCTGGTAACGCAGCCCGGTAGCTGTACCCGCGTAATTAACCGGTGGTAACATTGCTTTATTGTAAACATCGGTTTTTGTTACTACGCTTCGTTTGCCTGTTGGCGTTATCACAATAGTTTGAAGTTCGCGGTACTGGTCGGGCGGAACGTTGTAGGTAACCGGCACGGTAAATTCAAAATCCGTTTCGCGCGGGGTATAACCATCAATCGTATAATAAACCTTCGCGCCTTTTACCGATGGTTTCAGATCAACCCTTAACTGGTTGCCAAATATGATGGTATCGTGTCCGCCAATAGCGGGAGGAACACGGTAATCAAAATTGGTTTTATCCAGCCAGGCCAAATGTGCCGGCAAACGTACCTGGGTAAAATCTGTATAGTTTTTATTGGCCAGTTGCGTCCATGCTATTTCAGCTAAAGAGAGCATCCTGGGCAGGAGCATATATTCCAGTTTATTGGCTGTGGGGATGTATTCTGTCCATAAATTAGCCTGCACGCCAATTACATATTTTTGCTGATCGGGTGTTAAAACAGCCGGAACAGGATTATAAGCATAGCTTTTTTGCAAAGATGAATAACCACCGATGCCTAAAGGTTCGGCACTCAATTTTCCCTGCGCGTGATCAAAATAAAGCCCCTGGCTGCTTGGCGACATAATAACATCATGCTTTAATCCGGCCGCCTCAATCCCGCCGGCTTCGCCCTGCCAGCTCATTACCGTAGCATTGGGCGCCAACCCGCCTTCCAGTATCTCGTCCCAGCCAATAACACTGCGTCCTTTTGAGTTCACAAATTGCTCCATGCGCGAAGTGAAATAGCTTTGCAAGCCTTTCTCATCCTTTAACTTTAATTGTTTGATAAGTTTCTGGCAAAAATCATTGTGCATCCAGTCATCCTTGGCTACTTCATCGCCACCAATATGAATATACTTGCCCGGAAAAAGATCCATCACCTCGGTTAAAATATCCTGTAAAAAAGTAAAAGTTTGCTCAGTAGGGCAAAAAACATCATGCCGTTCGCTCCAGGTGCCTGATACTTTATAGGTATCGGGCGGGTTACAGCCAAATTCGGGGTAAGCGGCCAGCGCGGCATCCGAGTGGCCCGGCATTTCAATTTGAGGTACGATGTTGATGTATTTTGCAGCAGCACATTTTACTACGTCGCGTATCTCGTCCTGTGTATAAAAGCCGCCATAAGGGGTGTTGTCAAATTGCTGCGGTGTGCGGTCATGGTAATTGCCTATCAGCGTTTCAGGCCGCCTGCTGCCAATTTCGGTTAGTTTCGGGTATTTTTTTATTTCTATGCGCCAGCCCTGGTCGTCAGTTAAATGCCAGTGAAAATTATTGAGCTTATAGGCTGCCATCAGGTCGAGATATTTCTTAACTAACTCCACCGAAAAAAAGTGGCGCGATACATCCAGCATAAATCCACGATAGCTAAAACGCGGGTAATCTTCAATTTGTACACAAGGCAGCTTAACTACGGCGCCATGCGTTAAAGGTACTAATTGTATAAGCGTTTGTATGCCGTAAAAAAGCCCGGCGCCGTTAGCGGCAATAGTAATATTGTTTGGAGTGACGGTTAAACGATATCCATCGGGCGGCAAACCATCCGTACCGGCACTGGTTAGTATCACACTATTGTTTACCTGGCCTTCATTGGCTCTTGGTATGATATGCAGCATAGCTTTATTTTGCAGATAGTCAGCCAAAAAAATTACGGGCCTGGCACTTAAGCTATCGGCAAGTAATACGGTTTCCTGGCTAAGCGTAAACTCGCCGGACATTTTTTTTACTGATACCGGCGCGGGTATTATACCCATGTTGGGGTCGGTGACCTGTGCGTTTACAATTTTGGAGAGATAAAGGAAGATAAAAAGCAATAATATCTTTTTATGCATAATTATTGATTAACCGGTTAATAAAGATTGGTGAAGTTAACAGATTGAAAAACTATTACCGCATTTGCAAAGTAAAAAAAATGCGGTAAAATAAAAAACCGCCTTTCGGGCGGTTATTATTAGAGCGAATACCGTTTTATTGCAAAGCAACCACATGTTCCTTCGCGGCTAAATAACGTTCCGCGTCAATGGCGGCCATGCAGCCTGTACCCGCGGCGGTTACAGCCTGGCGGTAAATATGGTCTTGCGCGTCGCCACAGCAAAAAACGCCCTCAATATTGGTTTGGGTTGAACCTGATTTGGTAATAATATAACCGGTTTCGTCCATATCCAGCCAATCTTTAAATATCTCTGTATTGGGCGAATGGCCTATAGCCACGAAAAAGCCGGTCACATCCAATATTCTTTCCTGGTTGGTTTTATTGCTGAACACCTTTACGCCGTTCACGCTTTGCCCGTCGCCTAATATCTCTTTGGTTTGGGTATTGTATAAAACTTCAATGTTATGGGTATTGAGCACACGGTGCATCATGGCTTTTGAGGCGCGAAACTCATGGCGGCGAACGATCATATACACTTTCTTGCAAAGTTTTGCCAAATAGGTCGCTTCTTCGGCGGCGGTATCGCCTGCCCCTACTATGGCTACATCCTGCCCCTTAAAAAAGAAACCATCACAAACCGCGCAGGCCGAAACACCGAACCCGCTATATTTTTGTTCAGACTCCAGACCTAGCCATTTGGCCGACGCGCCAGTTGATATAATAACGGTATCGGCCAGGATGGTTTTACTTTCGTCAACAACCACTTTATGCGGCAGGCTTGAAAAATCAACCGAGCTTACATAGCCAAAACGAATGTCAGTACCAAGGCGCTCGGCCTGTTTGCGGAAATCTTCCATCATTTCGGGGCCCATAATACCATTAGGGTAACCAGGGTAGTTCTCTACGTCGGTAGTTTGGGTAAGCTGGCCGCCGGCAAGCATCCCGGTATACATAACGGGTTTCAGATCAGCGCGCGAAGCGTATATGGCCGCTGTATACCCGGCAGGTCCCGAA